>DATLOS010000276.1:0-8595 GCA_035536155.1 Elusimicrobiota bacterium | reverse complement strand
GATCGTCCTCCTGGGCCGCTCGGCGGGCGGGCAGCTCGCCCTGTGCGCGGCCTATGAGCATGCCGATCCCTCGGTGCGGGGCGTGGCCGCGTTCTACGCCCCCAACGACCTGGTCTACGCCTACTCCCGCCCCAGCAACCCGCGGATCATGGACTCGCGGGCGGTGATCTCGGCCTACATGGGCGGGCCTCCGGACAAGGCCGCCGCGCTCTACACCCGGGCCTCGCCGCTCGAGATGGTCGGCCCCAAGACGCCGCCGACCTTCCTCCTGCACGGCCTGCGAGACGAGCTGGTGTGGAAGGTACACAGCGAGCGCCTGGAGGAGCGCCTCCGGAGCGCGGGCCGCCCCGGCTACTTCCTGCGCCTGCCCTGGGCGACCCACGGCTGCGACTACAACCTCTCCGGCCCCTGCGGGCAGCTGACCCTCTATGCCATGGAGCGCTTCCTCTCGGCGGTCACGCGGTGAACGCCTTCGAGTCCGGCGCGCGCAAGTCCATCCCGGCGGTGCTGGTGTATCCGCGCTTCGGCGGCCGCACCCTCATGCTCCATCGCAACGCGAGGCCGGGGGCGGATTTTCACCACGGCAAGTGGAACGGGCTGGGCGGCAAGATGGAGCCCGGGGAGTCGCCCCTCGAGGCCGCGGCGCGCGAGCTGCGCGAGGAGTCCGGCCTGCGCCCGGCGCGCCGCGCCTTCCGCGCGCTCGGCGTCCTCCACTTTCCCGATTTTAAGCCGGCGCGCCGCGAGGACTGGATGGTCTTCGTCTTCGACGTGCGCGTGAGCGCGCAAGACAGCCGGCGGCGCCTCTCCTGCCCCGAGGGCGAGCTCCACTGGATCGACGACGGCGGCCTCCTGGCGCTGAACCTATGGCCGGGAGACCGTCACTTTCTCCCGCTGGTCGTCGCGGGGAATTCTTTTATGGGGACGATCTGGTACCGCGGCGGACGCGACGTGCGGCGCTGGATCCAGCGGCTCTAGAGTCCCTGTCCCTTCGAGGTGTCGGGCGGCGGAGGAGGCGGGGTCGGCATCTGGTCGGCGTCCTTGGACGGATAGGACGAGGGCGCCGGCGTCGACGGCGAAGGCGGCGCGGGACGTGCGGGCTCCTGCTCGTCGCCCTTCGTGGGGACGCGGGGAGCCGGCGGCGCCGGCGGCGTCTGGTCGGCGTCCTTGTAGGGATAGGGCGTGGAAGGCCGCTCGGCGGGGGCGCGGCGCAGGGCGGGGCGCCGGGGCGCCGGGCTCGGCGCCGGGGCGGGCGGATTGATCTGGTCGGCGTCCTTGCCCTGGTAGCCCGGGCCGGCGGCGCTTCCCATGCCCAGGGCCTGGAAGGCCTTGCTCGACTCGCTCAGGAACCGCTGGAAACGCTGGACCGGGGACTCGGCCGGCGGTTCCGCGAAGGCGGCGGCCGGGATCAGGATGAGAGCGGCGAGCAGGACGCGGGTCATTTCTTTACCTCTAAAGCGCGGGCTTGAGAGTATTCTAGCACGCCCCGGTCAGGGCAGGACGCGGAATTCGACGCGGCGCGGGAACACGAAGCGGCGGCCGACTTCCTTGCCCACGCGCAGCGCGTTGCCCGCGCGGTCGAAGACGTTGAAGTAGCCCAGGTGGACGACGCTGGTCTCGCTCGAGGCGGGAAAGCAGCGGTTGACGTCGATGTCGACGGAGTAGGCGTCCGCGCCCTCCGGACGCAGGACCTGCTCGTTGGCCCCGCAGCCCGGGCCCGAGGCGGGCTGGTCCGCCTGCGAGTAGAAGCCGACCCAGAAAGTGCCGGCGTCGAGGCCCGCCTCGCTGTGGATGCGCAGGAGGAGGCGCTGGCGGCCGTCGAGGCGGCTGACCGCCGTCTTCTGGAAGCGGGCCTCGAGGAAGGCCGGGGGCGAGAAGCGCCGGGTCTGGGGCGGCGCGCCGCCTTGGAATAGGGCCGCCGCCTCGGCGTGGAGGGCCTCTCGGGCCAGGAGCAGGGCGGTCCGGCCGTCCTTGTCGGTCAAGTCCGCCCGGGCGCCGAAGCGCAGGAGGGCCTGCGAGGTGAGGACCTGCCCGGCCAGCGCGGCCCGCATCAGCGCGGTCCGGCCCTTCTCGTCGCGCGCGTCGGGGTCGGCCATGCCGCGGGAGAGCAGGAACTCGACGTGGCGCGCGTCGCCCATCTCGGCCGCCCGCCACAGGCCCTCGCGGTTGAGCTTGGCGGCGTCGAGCTGGACCGACACTCCCCAGGCGCCGATCGCGATGTTGAAGACGCACAAGACGGACATGGAGCGCGAGAAGGGCAGGGCGCGGGCGCGCCCGAAGCGGAGCGCGGCCGCGTAGCTGATCCAGAGCAGGAGCATGAGCACGTTTCCGACCAGCATCGGGGGAAAGAAGTGGCCGCCCGCGCGCAGCGGGACGCTGCGCCACATGGCGAGCATCGCCAGGACGCCGAACACGAGGGGAAGGACGTTGACCGGGTTGGTCAGGGCCCGGGCGGAAGCTTCAGGCTTTTCCGTGCTCATCGACGGGAGGGCAGGAGCAGACCAGGTTCCGGTCCCCGAAAGGGTTGTCGATGCGCGAGACCGGGGGCCAGTACTTGGACTCGGCCAGCCAGGGCGCGGGGAAGGCCGCCGTCTCGCGGCTGTAGGGCCGGCGCCAGGCGTCCGCGCACGCGGCTTGCGCGGTGTGCGGCGCGTTCTTCAAGGGGTTGTCCTCGCGCGGCAGCTTTCCGGCCTCGATGAGCCGGGCCTCCTCGCGGATGCGCAGCATGGCCTCGCAGAAGCGGTCGAGCTCCTCCTTCGACTCGCTCTCCGTGGGCTCGATCATGAGGGTCCCGACGACGGGGAAGGAGACCGTCGGCGCGTGGAACCCGTAGTCCATGAGGCGCTTGGCGACGTCCTCGACGGTCACGCCCGTCGCGGCCTTGAGCGGCCGCAGGTCGAGGATGCACTCGTGGGCCACCAGGCCGGCGTGCCCCGTGTAGAGCACCGGGTACTGGCGGGCGAGGAGGCGGGCGACGTAGTTGGCGTTGAGGATCGCCGTCTCGGTGGCGCGGCGCAGGCCGTCGGAGCCCATCATGCGGATGTACATCCAGGTGATGACGAGGATCCCGGCGCTGCCCCAGGGAGCGGCCGAGACCGTGCCCGCGCGGCGCTCCCCGCCGACGGCGACCAAGGGGTGGCCGGGCAGGAAGGGCGCCAGGTGCGCGGCGACGCCGATCGGCCCGACGCCGGGGCCGCCGCCGCCGTGGGGGATGCAGAAGGTCTTGTGCAGGTTCAGATGGCAGACGTCGGCGCCGATCTCGCCGGGACGGCAGAGGCCGACCTGGGCGTTGAGGTTGGCGCCGTCCATGTAGACCAGACCGCCGTTGTCGTGGACGATCCGGCACGCCTCGCGGATCGACTCCTCGAAGACGCCGTGGGTCGAGGGGTAGGTGACCATGAGCGCGGCCAGGCGGTCGCGGTTGGCCTCGGCCTTGGCCTTGAGGTCGGCGACGTCGATGTTGCCCGCGTCGTCGCAGCGCACCGGCTCGATGCGCATGCCCGCCATGGCGGCGCTCGCGGGGTTGGTCCCGTGGGCCGACTGAGGGATCAGGCAGACGTCCCGCCCCGCCTGCTTCCTCTGCGCGTGGTAGGCGCGGATGGCGAGGAGCCCGGCGTACTCGCCCTGCGAGCCGGCGTTGGGCTGCAGGGAGACGGCGGCGAAGCCGGTGATGTCGGCCAGCCAGCGCTCGAGCTGGGCGAAGAGCTCCCGGTAGCCCGCCGTCTGCTCGGCGGGGGCGAACGGATGGAGGCCCGCGAACTCCGGCCAAGTGACGGGGAGCATCTCGGCCGCGGCGTTGAGCTTCATGGTGCAGGAGCCGAGCGGGATCATGGAGCGGGTCAGGGAGAGGTCCTTCTCGCGCAGGCGATTGAGATAGCGCAGCATCTTCGTCTCCGAGCGGTGGGCCCGGAAGACGGGGTGGGTCAGGAAAGGGCTCGAGCGCCGGAGCGCCGCCGGCAGGGGAGCCTCGGCCTCGCGGGCCAATTCCTCGACGGAAAGGCAGGCGCGGGCGCCGTCGCTGAACACGCTCAGGATATCGGCCGCGTCCGCGGGGGACGTCGTCTCGTCCAAGGAGACGCCGACGCTCGAGTCGTCGAAGACGCGGAAGTTGATGCGCCGCTCCCGCGCCCGCGCCAGGATCGCTTCGAGGCGGCCTTTGGGCGCGCGCACCCGCAAGGTGTCGAAGAACGGGCCGGCTTCGACCTCGCAGCCCAGGCGCTGGAGGCCGAGGGCGAGGGCCGAGGCGAGCCGGCGCACGCGCCGGGCGATCGCCTCGAGCCCGTCCGGGCCGTGGTAGACGGCGTACATCGAGGCCATCACGGCCAAAAGGACCTGCGCGGTGCAGATGTTGCTCGTGGCCTTTTCGCGGCGGATGTGCTGCTCGCGGGTCTGGAGCGCCAGGCGCAGCGCCGGCCGGCCGTCGGCGTCCTTGGACACGCCGACCAGGCGCCCGGGGATGAGCCGCTTGTAGGCGTCCGCGACCGCGAAGTAGGCCGCGTGCGGGCCGCCGAAGCCGAGGGGCACGCCGAAGCGCTGGGTGCTGCCCAAGGCGACGTCGGCGCCGAGCTCGGCGGGGGGCTTGAGCAAGGTCAGCGCGAGAGGGTCCGCGGCGACGGCCAGGAGGGCGCCGACGGCGTGGGCCTTGTCCGCGAGGCCGGCGAGGTCGTGGATGCGCCCGTCCGTGGCGGGATATTGGACGAGGGCGCCGAAGACCTCGGGGCCGAAGGCAAAGTCCCGGTGGGAGGAGACCCTGACCGTCCAGCCCAGGGGCTCCGCCCGGGTGCGCACGACCGCGATGGTCTGGGGATGGCAATCCTCGGCGACGAGGAAAGTCTTCGCGGCGGGGTCCGCCTTCGCGGCATGGGCCAGCGCCATCGCCTCCGCGGCCGCCGTGCCCTCGTCGAGGAGCGAGGCGTTGGCGACGGGCAGGCCGGTGAGGTCGCAGATCATCGTCTGGAAGTTGAGGAGCGCCTCGAGGCGGCCCTGCGAGATCTCGGCCTGGTAGGGCGTGTACTGCGTGTACCAGCCAGGATTCTCCAAGACGTTGCGCAGAACCACGGGCGGCGTGACGCAGCCGTAGTAGCCGCAGCCGATGTAGGAGCGGAAGACCTGGTTCTTGGCCGCGAGCTGGTACAGCTCGGACAGGGCCTCATGCTCGGAGGCGGCGGCGCCGACCGAAAGGGGCTTGCGGGCGCGGATCGACGCCGGCACCGCGGCGTCGATGAGCGCGGCGAGGGAGGGGTAGCCGAGGGTCCCCAGCATGGCGCCGACCTCGCCCGTCGACGGCCCGATGTGGCGGTCGGCGAAGCGGTCCGGATGGTCCAGGGAGAGCTCGGCGTCCGACGGGCGCGTCGCGGTGGGCATGGAAACCTCAGCGTTGCGGCTTCAGCATAAAATAGCAATTTTTTGGATGGGGTCAGGCGTTGACTTAGTTGACTTTGTTGACTTGTTCGGTGTTTCGATGGTACACCACTCAAGAAGTCAACAAAGTCAACTAAGTCAACGCCTGACCCCTCTTATGGAGCACCCGTCCGAGCGCATCGTCGTCCACGCCGACTTGGACTGCTTCTTCGCCGCGGTCGAGGAGCGCGACGACCCGTCCCTGCGCGGCAAGCCGGTCGTGGTCGGCTCCGACCCGAAGGGCGGGCTGGGGCGCGGGATCGTGGCCACCTGCAATTACGCCGCGCGCAAGTTCGGGGTGCGCAGCGCCATGCCCATCTCCACGGCCTGGCGGCGCTGCCCCCGGGCCGTCTATCTGCGGCCCGACTTCAAGCGCTACTCGGAGGCGAGCCGCCGGGTGATGGAGATCCTGCGCTCGGGCGCCGACGTCCTGGAGCCGGCCGGGATAGACGAGGCCTACCTCGACCTGGGATCGCGGCGGACCTTCGAGGCCGCCCGCGAGGCCGCGCGCGAGCTCCAGTCGCGCATCCGCCGCGAGGAGGGGCTCTCCTGCTCCTTCGGGGCGGGACCCAACAAGCTCGTCGCCAAGATCGCCAGCGACCACAAGAAGCCCGGCGGGCTGACCGTGGTGATCCCGTCGCGCGTGCGGGAGTTCCTCGACCCGAAGGACGCGGGCGCCCTGCGCGGGGTGGGGCCCAAGACCCGCGAGCGCCTGGGCGAGCTCGGCTGCTCGACGATCGCCACCTTGCGGGCGATCCCGGAGGCCCGCCTCGTCTCCGAGTTCGGCAAGTTCGGGCGCTTCCTGTGGCGCGAGGCGCGCGGCCTCGACGATCGGCCCGTCGATCCGGTCTGGGAGGCGAAATCGAACGGCCGCGAGCACACCTTCGAGGAGGATTGCGGCGACATGGACGAGGTGCGAAGCACGCTGGCGGCCTGCGTGGCGCGCGTCCACCGGGACCTGGGCCGCGACGGGCTCTGGTGCCGCACGCTCACGGTGAAGGTCCGCTACGAGGGCTACGAGACGCACTCGCGCCAGACGACGCTGCGCTTGGCCACCGGCCGAAAGGACCAGCTGGAGCGGGCCGCCCTCGAGCTCGCGGAGCCCTTCCTCTCGGCCGGCCGCCGGGTGCGGCTGGTGGGATTTTCGGCCTCCAAGCTCTCGCCTCCCGAGGACTTGCTGCCGCTGGAGGAGCCCGCTGGCGCGCCGACCGTGAAACGGCTATAAACGGGCACCGGGGGGGACATGGACCAGAGATTGAGGAGGCTTCTCATGTGCGCGACCTTGGCGGCCGCCGGCTGCTCGAGCGCCGGAAAGCAGGCCGATCCGTTGGCGTTCCAGAAAGAGGGGATGGCGGCGACCGATCCCAAGAAGATCGGCGCGCTGGCGCCCGGCAGCGAGGAGGAGAAGCGCGCGATCGCCCGCTTCAAGGACTTCTTCTCGGTCTGGAACGAGGAGAACATCCGCAAGAAGATCAAGGACACCTACGCCGCCGACCTCTACTTCAACGACACCTTGAAATCCGTGCGCGACGTCAAGGAACTCGAGGCGTACATGGTCCGCGGCGCCCAGGCGGTGGACTCCTGCACGGTGGAGTACCTCGACGTGCTCTCCAAGGACGGCGAGTACTACTTCCACTGGCGCATGGACATCCTCTTCAAGAAGTTCCGCAAGGGGAAGCTCCAATCCTCCTACGGCATCTCCCACATCCGCTTCGACAAGGACGGCAAGGTGGTCTACCACCAGGACTACTGGGACGCGGCGGGCAACTTCTTCGAGAAGATCCCGCTCCTGGGCGCGGGCATCCGCTTCATCAAGCGCCAGCTGTGACGGAGGCCGCGGCCTACGACGTCGCGGTGATCGGGGCCGGGCCGGCCGGCGGGCACTGCGCGCGCCTCCTGGCCCGCGCCGGCCGCAAGGTGCTCCTCGTCGACCGGCTGGGCTCGCTGCGGGACAACGACTTCTCCAGCGGGGGCACCACGCTGGAGACGCTCAAGGAGTTCGGCATCCCGGAAAGGCTGGTCGGCAGCTACTGGAACGGGATCACCATCCATTCCACGCGAGAGTCCTCCGCTTGGACGGCCCCCTCCTCGCTCGGCGCCGTCCTGGATTTCGCGGGCCTGCGGGAGTTCTTGGCGGAGGAGGCCGCGGCCGCGGGCTGCCGCATCCTCCTGGGCCACCGCTTCGAGCGCATGGAAGACGACGGCGAGCGGGCGCTCGTGCGCCTGCGGCCGGAGCGCGGGGGCCCGCCGCTGGACGTCCGCGCCGGGCTCGTCGTCGACGCGACCGGAGGCGCCCGCGCCGTGCTGGGACGCTCGGCGGGCAAGCACCTCGTATTCAAGGGCGTGGAGCATCTGGTCGAGGCTCCGCAGGACGGCCGCACCCGGGATCGGCTCACGTTTTTCCTGGGCGAGAAGTGGGCCCCGGGCGGCTACTCCTGGGTCTTCCCCATGGGGAGCGGGCGCCTGCGCGTGGGCGCCCTGCGCATGGCCTTCGAGGGGGATGAGGCGGGACGGCGGCCGTCGCTCGAGTCCCTGATCGAGCGGATCTTGAGGGAGCATCTGGGCTTGTCGGACTGGGGCCTCGCGGACCGGCACGGAGGCACGGTGCGCTATCGGCTCGGCCAGCGGGACGTGTTCCACCGCGGCCGCGCCCTCGCCGTCGGCGACGCGGTCTCCTGCATCAACCCTCTGGGCGCGGAGGGGATCCGGCACGGCCTGCGCTGCGCCGAGGTCGCCGCGCGGCACATCCTCCGGCACCCGGGCGGGGGGCGGGGCCTGGCGGCCTACGAGCGGGAGATGCGCGCCTACTTCGGGCTGGCGTGGAGGCTCTCGGAGCTGATGGCCTCGCGGGTGTACGGACGCATGGACGACGCGCGCATCGACCGGGGGGTGCGTTGGCTGGCGCGGCTGAAATCCGCGGAGGCCTTCGAGGTCCTCTTCGGCTACCGCTTCCGGCGCTTCGCCATGTCCCTCATCAAGGAAAGCTCGGCCTGGCTGCTCGAAGGAAAGGCCTGGGCCTGAGCTAGCTGCCGCGCGGCGCCGAAGGCGCGCCCGCGATCCCGCCCCAAGGGTCGGCCGGGGGCTTGTGCCCCGCGCGCGGCGTGCGCACGAGCTTGGAGACGTCGAAGCCGTTCGCCTTGGCCCGCTCCAGGATGCCGGCGTAGACCTTGTCGTCGAGCGACGGCTCGCGGCTGATCA
>DATLOS010000275.1:0-3806 GCA_035536155.1 Elusimicrobiota bacterium | reverse complement strand
CGCGCAACGGCCGGGTGGAGACGGTCGAGACGCCCAGCGGACGCATCGCGCTCCTCAACGGCGGCATGCGCGAGTCCTACCTGGGATTCCCCGCGCCGGCGCACGCGGGACCCCAGCACCCCGTCCCCCGCCGCGCCACCTTGGTGGCGCACATCGCCTCCAGAACGGGCCGGTTCGTCCGGGACATGGGCGAGGTCCTCGACGCCGGACAAGCCCGCGTGGACGCGGTGACGGCGCACCAAGCCCGCGTCCGGAATTAGTCGGGAACGAAGGGAAGCGCGGACTGCTCGAGCGGCTTTCGACCGCGGAATCCCGCCGCCACGTGGGCCGTCGTGGCCCCGAAGATCGCCGCCGCCCCCAGCGCCGTGAGCGGACCCAAGGTCTCGCCGTGGACCAGCCAGGCCCAGATCGGGTTGAGCACCGGCTCGAGGAGGACGAGGAGCGAGGACTCGAGGGCCGGCACCTCGCGGATGCCGCGCGCGAGGAGGGCGTACGCCAGCCCGATCTGAACCACGCCCAGGAAGACGATCCGCGCCCAGTCCGCCGCCGGGGCCGGCGGCAGGGGCAGCGCCCAGGGCGCGCAAACGAGCGCGGCCAGGAGATTTCCCGCGGCCGTAGCCGCCACCGCGTCGTCGCCGAAGCGGCCCATCCAGCGCAGGCCGAGCAAGGTGAGCGCCCAGGTCACGCCGCTGGCGAGCGCGAGCATGTTCCCGTGGACCGGATCGGGCGCGGTCGCCCGCGGAGCCTCGGTCCCGGCGAGCAGGAGCAGCATCCCCGCGCCTAGAGCGAGCATGAACTTCCCGTCGCGCGCGCTCAGGGGCTCCTTGAGGAGGAGCGGCGCCAGGACGAGCAGGTAAAGGGGCGCCGTGGCCTGAAGGTAGATGGCGCTCGCGGCGGTGGTGAGCTTGTTGCCGATCACGTAGAGCACCAGCGTGGCGGCGTAGGCCGCGCCGACCAGGAAGACGCGCCAGCTCCAGCGCCGCCGGGCGGCGGGCGCGACGGCGAGGATCGTGACGGAGGCTATCGCGGAGCGCAGGCCCGCGACCTGCCAGCCGTTGAACGCGCAGGACTTGATGAGGGCGCCCCCCGTCGAGAACAAGGCGGCGGCGGCCAGGAGCCGTAGGCGGGCGGCGTTCCGGACGCGCATGGGGCGTACACGGTATAATTTATCGATGCGCCTCGGGATCTCGCCCGCTTTGCTCCTGTCCCAGGTCGAAGCCACCGCGCCGTTCCTCTTCCAGGACGGCGCGCCCGCGACGGCCTACGGCGGCGTGCTCCGCGCCTGGCGCGCGGCGCCGCGCGAGCCCCGGGACCTCGCCGACTACTACCTGCTCCTTCTCAGCGCCCATTGGGCTACCGCGGGGACCTTCGTGCCCACGGACGTGGACAACGCCATCCGCCACCGCCTCTGGAACCTGGAGCTCAAGGGCGAGGAGCGCGCGGCGATGTCCGAGTCGGTCCTGGCCGCCCTCTCCTGGGACTACGGCCCGGTCACGGCGCGCGTCGTCCGGGCGCCGTCGGGACAGCGCATGAGCACGCACGAAGGCACCTGGTTCTCGGTGGCCGTCGGCGCCTACGCCGCCAACCGCGCCGCCGACCCGGCCATGGCCGAGCGGGTGCTCGAGGCCGCGGCGGGCGAGCTGGCGCGGGAGGCGCGCGTACTCGAGGAGCTGGCCCGGGGCGACGCCCTCGAGTTCCTGCGCGCCTGCGCCCTCGCCGCGCACAACCTGGGAGACCTCGACCGCGTGGCCGACCAATGGGAGCTCCCCAAGGACGACGCGCTGCGCCGCCGGATCTACGACGCCTCGAAGCCCGGCTGCGCCGAGCACCGGCCGATCTTCGCGCGCATGGCGCGGCTCAACACCGCGCACATGGCCCCCGAGAACCACCGCCACTACCCGCTGCGCGCGCCGCGCTGCCTGCGCCGCCGGCGGGAGTTCCTCATCCCGGTCGGGCCCTTCTACGACGACTGGGGCCGCGCGCTGGCCGGCGCCCTGGCGCCCGAGGAGGCCGGCGAGGTGGTCGGCGCCTTGATCGACGGCGCCCGCCGGCTGCCGGAGACCGTGGGCTACGCCCGCGCGCTCTCCGGACTTCTCGAGGCGTATCCCGGAGGGATGCGGGCGCTCGAAGGCGTGCTCACCGCGCGGGACGCCCGCCTGCTCCGGGCCGGGCCGCTCAAGACCGCGGCGTCGCTGCCGCGGGAGCGCTTCGAGGCGCAGTGGCGCAAGAAAGCGCTGTCTTGACTCAGTAGCCCGACGGCGAGAAGTGCATGAAGTCCTTCTGCCGGCCGGCGATCCTGCCGCCCCAGTGGAAGCCGGCCTCGCCCAGCGCCTTCACGACGGGCGACTCGTCGGTGAAGGAAAGCGGGTCGACGCCGGGCTTGTAGGGGCCGTCCTTGCGCAGGCGGCATCGCGGCGACCAGGCCTCGCAATTCTCGTAGAGCCCGTTGTGCTCCTCGTTCAAGTCGAGCGCGCTCCCGAAGGCGTGGTTCGACAGGACGGTGCGGTCGCCGTGGGCGTCGGCCTCGCCGCGGCTCATCTGCGCGCGATAGCCCACCACGGTGACGATCCGCTGGCCCCCGGCCAGCGCGAGCTCGAGGGCCTTCTGGAAGGCGGGGGCGAGCTTCCGGCAAGCCTGGAAGCGCAGGCCGTTCGAGAGCGTCACCTCGTCTTGGTCCTCGCGGCAAGGCGTGCAGCCCTCGGGGCTCCTCTCCGCGGCGGTCAGCTCCGCGTAGGGCTTGTCCACCTTCACCCGGCGCGAGGAGGTCTTCCTCTTCACGTTCCAGACCGAGTATTCGTAGCTGCAGCGCGCGGGCTGCGCGACTTCGGCGGCCAAGACCGCGGAGGACAGCAGCGCCAGGACGCCGGCCAGCGAGAAGTTTCTCATACCGAAAATATATATAAAAACAACGGATTTTCTGTAGCCCAAAAGACCCGCCGCGCGGGCCCGGACGACCCAGGCAGCCGGAAGCCGGGCCGCTATCCTTGGGGAAGAACGTGAAGATCTCTCTTCGAATCCTTCTCGCCCTGATACTGGCCGCTCCGGCCCGCGCCGGCGTCACGCGCGTCCCCCGAGCAGGCATCGAGGCCACGAGCCCGGCGCTCGCGGCCGGGACGGCTCCCGGCGCGCTGCCCGTGACGGCGCTCGATGGGGGCGCGCTTTCTCTCCCGATCTCCGCTCCAACGCAAGCCGTCGCCGTCCCGGATGGCTCCGCGAATTCACCCGTGGTGGGCACGCGGAGCGAGGATGCGGCTGTTGTCGACGACAGTCCTGCTCCCCCTGCCGAACCCGTGCCGGCCGAGAACTCACCGACTCCGATCGTCCGCGGCTCCGCGTCGCGCGACGACGCCGCCCCCGATCCCGCCAAGCATCCGGCCGCGCACGCCGCCGTCCAAGCGGTCGCCGAGAACTCGGCGGTTCGCCAGGCCGCGTCCGGCTCCGCGAACGCGCCCACGGGCCTGGCCGCGCTCTTCGACCTGAGCCCGGCCGCCCTGGAGGCGGCCGCTCCCGGCATGCAGGGGAGCTACTGGCAGGCGCCCCAATACCGCCTGGAAACCCTCGGCCTCTCGCCCTACCCTCCCTTCGACCAGGATTTCCAAGCCGAGAAGCACGCCTCCGAGGTCTTCGCCCACGTCCTCAACGACCGCTTCCTGCTGCGCGGCCTGCTGCGCGACGACCCCGGAAGCTTTCCGATGTCCGACCGACGCGTCTACGAGGCCCGCAACCTGGTCCACCGCCTGCAAACCATCCTGCGAATACCCTTCGGCCTCATCGAGAAGACGGCCGCTCGCCTCGCCCATTCCCGG
>DATLOS010000274.1:0-4136 GCA_035536155.1 Elusimicrobiota bacterium | reverse complement strand
GCGGGCGCACGCGCGCCGGGCGGGGCGGGAGGGCGTCGACGCCGGCGCCGCTGCCGAGGCGGAGGGAGACCGCCTGATCTTCCCATGACGCCCGGCGGCCTCTTGACGCTCCTCCTCGCCGCCGCGCCGGCGCGGGCGCAGAGCTCGGTCGATCGGCGCAAGCTCGAATCCCTGCGCGCCCAGATCGAGGCCAAGCGCCAGGAGATCGAGACCGCGCGCCGCAAGGAGGACGAGCTGGGCCGCGATCTCGGCCGCCTGCGCAGCGAGAAAGAGGGCTTCCAGCGCCGTCTGCGCGAGCTCGAGGACGGCCGCAAGCGGGCCGAGGTCCAGAAGCGCGAGCTGGGCGACCATTTGGCGGCGCTGACCATGGCCGAGGGCAAGGGCCGGGTCCTTCTGTCCGGGGAGTTCTCGCGCTACGTTCAAGAGCTCCAGTCGGACTCGCCTGAGTACGGCCGCGCCGGGCTCTGGCGCGAGTCCTACCGGCGCGCGGCGCTGCGCGAGAAGACCGGCTACCTCTCCCGGCTGCGCGCGTTCCAGGCGCAGACCGCGCAGGCCCGCGCGCAGGCGCTGGCGAGGGACCGCGACCTGCGCCAGCGCGCGGAGAAGACGTCGGCCGAGCTGCGCTCGCGCCAGGAGAGCTACCAGAAGAAGGAGGAGCGCTACAAAGAGGCCCACAGCCAGACCGCGCGCAGCGCGCAGGAGCTGCGCGAGCTCGAGGAGTCGGCCAAGGCGCTCACCAACCTGGTCAAGGGGCTCGAGCGGCGCGGCGGCGCGCCCGCCGCGGCCGGAGCGCTGGCGATACCGAGGTATTCCCTGCCCTGGCCCGTGCCCGGGCGAGTCGTCGCGCGCTTCGGCAAGGAGCGGGTGCCGCAGCTCGACAGCTGGGTCATCCGCAGCGGCATCGAGATCGCCACCGAGCGCGACGCCTCCGTCCACGCGGTGGAGCGGGGCAAGGTCATCTTCGCCGGCCCGTTCCGCTCTTACGGGAAGGTCCTGATCGTCGACCACGAGCGGGGCCTCTACACGATTTACGGCCATCTCCAGGAACTGCTGGTGGGGAAGGGCCAGGCCGTGACGTCGGACAGCCGCATCGCCGTGGCCGGGGCCGCGGGCTCCGGCGGGACGCTCTATTTCGAGATCCGGAAAGGGGCCGAGGCGCTCGACCCCCTGCAGTGGCTCAAGAAGCCGTGACGGTCAAGGAGACATCATGAAACGGACATGGGGACGCAAGTGGGTCTGGGTTCTCGCGGCGGGCGTCGTCGCGGGATCGCTGCGCTGGGCGCCGCGGGCTTACGCCGCGGTGGACGGGACCTACGAGCAGCTCAAGATCCTCGTGGACGTGCTCGACTATATCAAGGAGAACTACGTCGAGGAGGTCGACACCAAAGACCTCATCTACGGCGCGGCCACGGGCATGGTGAAGACGCTCGACCCCTTCTCCCAGTTCATGGACCCGGATCTGCACAAGGACATCAAGACCGAGACCGAGGGCCAGTTCGGCGGCCTCGGCATCCGCATCGGCATGCGCGAGGACTGGCTGACCGTGATCACCCCGCTGCCCGGCACGCCCGCCTTCCGCGCCGGAGTCCTGCCCCAGGACCGGATCATCAAGATCGACGGCGAGAGCACCAAGGGCGTCTCGCTCCAGGCCGCGGTCAAGAAGCTCCGCGGCGCGCCCGGGAGCAAGGTCGGGATCACCGTCGCCCGCGCCCCGAAGGAGGGCGAGAAGGACAAGGACTGGGTCACGAAGGACTTCACGCTCGAGCGCGAGGTGATCAAGATCCAGAGCGTCCAGTCGCGCGTCCTGGCCGACAACATCGGCTACCTGCGCATCATCGAGTTCTCGGCGCACACCACCGAGGACACGGCGAAGGCGCTGTCGACCCTGAAGAAGGCGGGCGCCACGTCTCTGGTGCTCGACCTGCGCAACAACCCGGGCGGCCTGCTCACGGCCGCCGTCGAGGTGGCCTCGGAGTTCCTGGGCGAGAACAAGCTCATCGTCTATACCCAGGGACGCCGGCAGGAGGATCGCCGCGACTTCCGGGCGGGCTCGAAGGGCGACTTCGCCAACCTTCCGATGGCGGTGCTCATCAACGGCGGCTCCGCCTCGGGCAGCGAGATCGTCGCGGGCGCGCTCCAGGACCACCGCCGCGCGGTGATCCTGGGCGAGAAGAGCTTCGGCAAGGCGAGCGTCCAGTCCGTGATCCCGCTCTCCGACGGCTCGGGCCTGCGCCTGACGGTGGCCAAGTACTACACCCCGTCCGGGCGCTCGATCCAGCGCGACGAGAAGAAGGGCACGGGCGGCATCCTGCCCGACATGCTCGTGCCGGTCAGCCCGGAGACCGAGGTGAAGCTCCAGGTCCAGTCCGAGCAGGTGTACGCGAAGGACCGCGACCCGAAGTCGGCGATCAAGCCCGAGGAGCAGGTGCAGGACGTGGTCCTGGACCGGGCCGTCGAGCTGCTCAAGGCGCGCGAGGTCCTTGGCAACCTCAAGATCTAGCGCGGTCCTCGCGATCGAGACTTCCTGCGACGAGACGGCCGCGGCGGTGGTTCGCCGCGGCCGTCTCCTGTCGAGCGTGGTCCATTCCCAGGTCGCCCTGCACCGCGCCTACAGCGGCGTGGTGCCGGAGCTGGCCAGCCGCTCGCACCTCGAGCGCCTGCCGGGCGTCGTGGACGAGGCCTTGCGCCGAGCCTTCGGGCCGGACGCCTCGGTCGGCGGGCTCAAGCGCGCGGTGGGCGCGGTGGCGTTCACGCAGGGGCCGGGCCTGGCGGGCGCGCTCCTCGTCGGGAAGGTGGCGGCGGAGGCTTTGGCGGAGAGCGCGGGCCTGCCCTTGATCGGCGTGAACCATCTCGAGGGCCACGCGCTGGCGCTCGGGCTCGAGCGGCCGCTCAAGTGGCCGCTCTTGGCCCTGGTGGTCTCGGGCGGGCACACCGAGCTGGTCTGGGCGAAGCGCCCGGGGCGCTACCGCGTGCTCGGCCGCACGCTCGACGACGCCGCCGGCGAGGTCTTCGACAAGGTCGCCAAGTTCCTGGGGCTGGGCTACCCCGGCGGGCCGGCGGTCGACCGCATCGCCCGGGAGGGAAACCCCGCGGCCATCGCTTTTCCGCGCCCGCTCCTGCCCGGCAGCTGGAACTTCTCCTTCTCCGGCCTCAAGACGGCCGTCCTTTACCGCGTGCGCGACGCCGGCTACACGCGCGGCGAGGTCCGGCCCGCCGTCCCCGCGGGGGCGGTGCCGCGCCAATTCGCCGCGGACCTGTGCGCCTCCTTCCAGGAGGCCGTGGTCGACACCTTGGTGGAGAAGACCTCCGCCGCCGCGCGCTCCTTGGGGGCGCGCATGGTCGCGGTCGGCGGCGGCGTGGCCGCGAACCGGCGCCTGCGCGAGAAGTTCGCGGCCGCGGACCTGGGCGGGGCGAAGGCCTATTTCCCGTCGATGGGCTTGTGCGCCGACAACGCGGCGATGATCGCGTACGTCGGGTCTCTCCGCATCGCCGGCCGGCGCCTTCCTAAAGGACGGCGAGTCGACCCGGCGATGGGCATCAAGAGCTGGGCCTAGCTCACGTAACAATTCCTTCAACATCGGGGCGGTCGCAAGCGCTATAGTTCGCGTGTGGACTCGGAGCAGCTGGAGAAGGAGCTCGCGCGCGTCTGGCAGCGGGTGAACGCCGCTTCCGCGCCGTGGGAGGGGGGGCCGCCCGCCGCGCCCGAGTCGCAGGCGCCGATGGACGCGCCCTCGATCGCGCGCGAGGCGAGCCTCGACGCGATCAACCTCATCAAGCGCCAGAGCCGCGGCGAGTCTATCCGCATGGCGCAGCTCCTGGAGCTCAAGGAAAAGCAGGCGGCGGAGCTCCGGGCCCGGCTGGACGCCGCGCAGACCGAGAACGCGGCCTTGCGCCGCCGCGCTCAGCGCGAGGACGAGATCGTCTATGACAAGCTGCAGGCCGTCTCCCGGGAGCTCGAGGCCGCGCGGGAGGCGCTCAAGGCGCAGGAGGAGTCCTTCCGCGCGGAGGCCGAGTCGCTGCGCGGCGCGGCGGACGGAGCCCGGCGCCAGTCCGCGGCCGAGGCGGCGCGGCTTAGGGAAATGGAGCGCGGCTGGTTCGAGCGCGAGCGCGCGCTTTTGCTCCGCATCGCCGAGCTC
>DATLOS010000273.1:0-2923 GCA_035536155.1 Elusimicrobiota bacterium | reverse complement strand
CACGGTCGAGGGCAGGTAGCGCTCGCTCTGCGCGCGCCCCGGCTGGACCACCGCGAGCCTCTGGCCCGCGGCCACGAGGTCCCCCTCGCGGGCGTGGAGCGAGACCACCCGCCCGCTCGCCTGCGAGGCGACGTTGACGCTGACCTTGGCCGCCACGTCGCCCACCTCGCGAAAGCGCAGCTCCAGGTCGCCGCGCGAGACCGCCTCGAGCGGCGCGGGGGCCGCCGCGCCCGCCCCCGGGCGGGCGCGCAGGAGCGCCGCCGCCCCCGCCGCCGCCGACACCGTCAAGACGAGCCCCGCGGCCGCCGCGCGCCCTATCGCCATAGCGCCTCCCCCACGGCCCGGCGGTAGTCGGCCAGGCCGATCTTCGCGTCGTGGAAGGCGCGCATGCGCTCCACCTGCGCGTTCACGTAGTCGAGCTGGGCCTGGGAGAGGCGGATGACGTCCGCGCCTCCCTGGCGGTACTGCTGCAAGACGAGGTTCAAGCTCTGCCCGGAGATCTGGCGCTTGCGCATCGCGATCTCGTAGGTGCGGCGCGAGCGGATGAGCTGGTTGTAGGCGGAGAACACCTCCTCCTTGACGGAGCGCGTCAGGGCCCGCGTCGCCGAATGCGCGCCTTGCTCCTGGGCCTTCGCCCCGCGCACGCGCTGGTACTGGGAGACGCCGTTGAGCCCCACCGGCAGGGAAAGCGCGAGGGAGAACTGGTGGTTGGGGTTGGCGATCCCGAAGCTCGAGGCAGGCAGGCCGAACGTCGCCGACTCCTGGTAGTTCCATTGAAAGCCGAAGGTCAAGGACGGCAGGGAGCCCTGCCAAGCCTGCAGCTTCGAGGCGTGCGAGCGCTCCTCCTCGAGACGGGTCTTGACCATCTCCGGGCGGTCCCGCAGGGCCTGGCGCATGCCGCTGTCGAGCGGGACCCGGTCGGCGGCCTCGACGGCGATCCTCTCGATGAGGTCCGCCTCCTGCTCCGCGTCGCGGCCGGCCAAGGTGTTGAAGTGGAAGAGCGCCTGGCGCCGGTCCGCCTGCGCGCCTTCCAGGGCGAGCTCCGAGGAGCGCAGATCGGTCTCCATCTTGAGGGTGTCGGCGAGGCTCTTCGCGCCGTGGCGGTAGAGCTCGAGGGTGAGCTGGTACTGGGCCTGCTGGGCCTTGAGCGTCTCCTGGCTGACCTCGACGAGCTTCGACTGGAGGAGGAGGTCGTAGTAGGCGCGCACCGCCTTCAAGGCCTCGCCCTGGAGGACGTTCTCGACCTCTTTTCGCGCGATCTCCCGGCTCAGGTGCGAGGAGCGGACCTTGAGGTAGTCGGCGAAGGAGTTGAAGAGGTTCCAGCTCAAGCCGGAGTTGAGGGCCGCGTCGCGGCGGTTGATCCTCCAGGAGTTGAACTGGTAGCCGTTGAGCGGGTTCTGGCCGTAGGGGTAGGCGTTGGCGGTCGCCGATAGCTGGGGCAGGACCGAGTCCGCCAAGTCCGACTTCCACTGCGCGTCGGCGGAGACCAAGGCGGACCGGGCCTGGCTCGCCTCGGGGGAGACCGCCAGGACCGCCGCGACGTAGCCCGCCTCCGACCAGACCCAGGGACCCTGACCGTCCGCCCCGCTGGCCGCTTCCGCCCCCCAGGACGCGGCCGGCGAGAGCAGGACGGCGAGCACGAGAAGCGCCGCGCGCTTGCTCATCGCGAGTCCAGGAGCCGATCGATGAACTCGAGATCGCTCTCCGCCCGGGCCTTGGCCTGGGCCGTCCGGAGAGCGCCCTGCGCCACCGCGTCCCGCAGCTCCCGCCGCGGCCGGGCCAGGCGCGCGCCCGACTTCTCCAGGCGCCCCTGGTCGGCGAGGAGCTTCCTCTGCGCCGCGCGGACCTGGGCCCGCGCCATCTGGCACACCGAGTTCTTGTCCTTGGGGCCGGCGCAGGCGTAGTGGACGGCCGTCTTGTCCAGCTCCAGGTCCATGCGGTCCTGATCGAGCTGGACCCGGGACTGGCCCAGCGGGGCCAGGGGCGCCGCGCCCAAGGCCAGCGCGGCCGCGGGAGCCAGGAGCGCCGTCGAGAGAATCGCCAGAGTCGTCTTCATGCTTCACCTCCCCTCGCCTTGAGGATAGCCGCGCGCGGGTCAAAGGCCGTCAACGCCTGGTCAAAATTCGGTCAGGCCAAAAAGGAGCCGGGCGCGGCGGGGAGATCGCCGCGCCCGGCTCTTTGCGAGGGACTACCGCCGGGCCGTGTTTTCCGCCGGCACCCGCGCCACCGTCCCCCGCGAGTGGTCCGCCCAGAGCCAGAGCCGCGCGGACTCCTCCGCCCGGTCCAGCCTCCACACGAAGGCCTTCGCGCCGGTCCGGTTCATGGCCGCACCCCCTCGTCTCCCTCCTCGTCGCCGGGCAGAGCCTCGGCCACCAGCCGCCGGTGCTTCTCCCGCAGCGCCTTGTTCTCCGCCTGCCGCTTCTCCCGGAGGCTCTTGAGAAACGCCGTCCGCTTCTCCTTCTGCTCCGAGCGGAACTTGCGGATGGCCTCCCGGCGCTGGGCCCGCTCCAAGCCGCCCAGGGTTTTAAGGAAGGCGGTGCGCTCCTTCACGGCGCTCCGGACGAAGGCGATCTTCTCCTTGTCCGAGCGCTCGATGTAGGCGATGAGATCCTGCCCCACCTCCTCCGCCGCCTGGACCCGCCGCTCCAAGCCGCTCGCAAGCACGCCCCCTTCGTGCGCCCGCGCCGGGCTGCGCCCCAGGGCCATCACGACCGCCGCCAACAGCACTATTCGTTTCATGGTTCCTCCTTGTCCTCGCCATGAGCTTAGCCGGGAGGCGGTCTTATCCGATCATCGGTCGGTCAAACTTTGATCAGGCGGCCCCTTCGCGCCCCGGGGCCCGTTTGACCGAGCTTTGACCCCTCCGTGATCGGCGCGAGACCCGAGTCCTGGTACCTTGCGCGCATGGCCGCAAACACGGAGG
>DATLOS010000272.1:0-3075 GCA_035536155.1 Elusimicrobiota bacterium | reverse complement strand
TCGGGCTGCCCGGCAAATTCAGGATCACGGTCCTGCCGCGGGTGCCGCAGACGGCGCGGGACAGGTACGTCAAAATCGTGCTCTTTTCCCCTTCCCGCCGCATCCGCTCGGTGACGCCCGGCAGTTCCTTTTCCAAGACCGCGCGCGTCGCCTCGGGCGTCACGTCCCGGGGGCCGACGCCCGTGCCGCCGGTCGTCAGGATCAGGTCGAACGCCTTGGGCCCATTCGACCAGGCGCGCAGACGCCGGACGATCGCGGCGCGCGCGTCCGGGACCACGGCGGAATCGGCCACGGTCCAGCCGCGGGCCCGCGCGGCGGCGGACACGGCCGGCCCTCCCGCGTCGGGGCGCTCGCCCCGCGCCGAGCGGTCGCTCACCGTCAGCACGGCGGCCTTCACCGGGCCTCCGCGAACGACGCCTTCCAGATCGGCGCCGACTCCTTCAAGCGGTCGATGACCTCGCGGCAGGCGGCGAAAGCCTCGGCGCGGTGCGCGGAGGCCGCGGCGACGATCACGCTCGTCTCTCCCGCCGGAACCGGCCCCAAGCGGTGGTGGACCGCGACGGCGGCGCCGTGCGCCCGCTCCGCTCCGGCCGCCAGACGCTCCAGCTCCTTTCGGGCCATGGACTCGTAAGCCTCGTATTCGATCGAGGACACGGCCTTCCCCTTCTCCTCGGGCCGGACCTCGCCCAAAAAGAGCACGACCCCCCCGCGGCCGGGCGCGCGCACGGCGCGGCACGCGGCGTCGAGGCTCAGGGGCTCGCGGGTCAGAAGAATCTCCATCAGCCCCCGCTCACCGGCGGCAGGAGGGCGACGACGTCGCCCTCCCGCAGCGGGGCGTCCGGCCGGGCGAACTCCTCGTTGAGGGCGAAGCGCAAGGACGGGGCGAGGCCGGCCAAGCCGGCCAAGCGCGGCTCGCGCAGGACGTCGGAGACCGTCGCGGAGGCGGGGAGCGCGACCTCGACGGAAGGCGCGCCCACGGCCTCGCGCGCGGAGGCGAAGAGGAGGACCGAGATCTTCACCCGCGCGGCTCCGTCTTCCGGCGAAAATCCCCGGAGAGCCCGCCGGTCTTCTCCACGAGGAAGATCGGCCCGATCACCATCGCCGGGTCCACCGCCTTGGTCATGTCGTAGATGGTGAGGCAGGCCGCGGAGACGGCCGCCAAG
The DNA here is from genome assembly GCA_035536155.1 of Elusimicrobiota bacterium. Classification (GTDB taxonomy): domain Bacteria; phylum Elusimicrobiota; class Elusimicrobia; order UBA1565; family UBA1565; genus DATLOS01. The sequence goes on along the minus strand of DATLOS010000272.1, from coordinate 1,912 downwards.
GCCTCCATCTCGACGCCCGTCTTGGCCGTGGTGCGCACCGCCGCCTCCACCACGACGCCATCGGCGGCGCAGCGGGGCCGCACCTCGATGGAATCGAGGGCGAGAGGATGGCAGAGCGGGATGGTCTCGCTGGTCTTCTTCGCCGCGAGGATGCCGGCGATGCGGGAGGCCTCGAGGGCGTCGCCTTTCTTGAGCCTGCGGCCGCGCACCTGGCGCAGCGCCTCGGCGGACATGCGGATGCGTCCCCGAGCCAGGGCCTCGCGGCGGGTCGAGGGCTTGGCCCCGACGTCCACCATCGTGGCCCCTTGGTTAGGCCTTCTTGTCATCCGAGATGGACTTGGACGGCTCCTCCTCGAGACCTTCCTTCAGCCCTTGCTTGAACGCGTTGACGGAGCGGCCGAGGTTGCGCGCCACCTCGGGGACCTGCTTGGCGCCGAAAAGAAGGAGCGCCAGGACCAAGATGACCAGAAGCTCGCCGTAGCCGACGTTGGGAAGCATGTGCCCTCCGGGGAGAATCCCCGAGGGTATTATAGCGTTTACGCGGGGAGCGGGCGAACGAATACCCGACGGGCGACGGCCGGCTCCATGGCGATCACGGTCTGCGAGACCCGCACCACCACCGCGGGCCGCGTCTGCTCCACGCGGACCTGGGCCCCCGGGGCGAGCCCCAGCGAGAAGAGCCGCAAGCCCTCGTCGCTCTCGTCGTCCTCCATCCGGGCGACGATGCCGCCTTCGCCTTCCGCGAGACGGTCGAGGCTCCGTTCGCTCAAGCGGGCCACGCCCAGTGGACGAAGGCCGCCATGCCCAGGGCGTAGGAGAAGACGAAGGCCGCCACGACGCTCGTCGCTTTCCAGCCCTGCTCGCGCAAGGTGACCAGGAACTGGGCGAAGCAGGGCATGAACAAGGTGATGCAGACCAGGCTCACGGCGACCTGCGGGGCCGTGAGGAGCCCGGCGCGGTGGAGCTGGAACAGGCCCGCCGCGCCGTAGTCCCGCCGGAAGAAGCCCATCAGGAAGGCCCCGGTCGCCTCGCGCGGCAACCCCAGGAGGCCCTGGACGAGCGGCGCCAGCGCGCGCTCCGCCGCCGCGAGGGCGCCGGCGCGGTCGAGGAGGAACAGCAGGAAGGTCGCGTAGACGAAGAGCGGCACGACCTCGCGCAGGTACCACTTGAGCCGCGAGCCCACCTTGCGCAGCACGTTCATCGGCCGGGGCACGCGCATGGGCGGGATCTCCATGACGAAAGGCGCCGCGGCGCCCGGCATCACCCGCGACGCGCACCAGCCCACGCCGAGCAAAGTGAAGGTCATCACCGCGAGCCACACGCCGAGGACGGCCGGGGCCGATCCGCCCGCCATGCCCAAGACCACGCCGAGCTGGGCGGAGCAGGGCACCGCGAGAGCGAGCAGGAAGCTCACCAGCAAGCGCTCGCGCCGCGTCTCGAGGATGCGCGTGGTCACCACCGCCATCGTCCCGCAGCCCAGGCCCAAGAGCATGGGCAGGACCGCCTTGCCGTTCAAGCCCATGAGCCGGAAAACGCGGTCGGTCACGACGGAGAAGCGCGGCAGGTAGCCCGAGTCCTCGAGCAGGCTGAAGGCGAGGAAGAAGGTGGTGACGATGGGCAGGATCAAGGCGAAAGCATAGGTCACGGCCATGGTGATGGCGCCGTAGGGTCCCACCAAGGCGTCGACGACGGGCTTCCAGGGGATCAGCGCCGCCAGCGCGGAGATCCGCGGGTTGAGCCAGGCGCCGAAGACCTTGAGCTCGAGGAAATCGACCAAGGTCCGCGCTCCGAAGACGCCGACGAAGCGGTACAGCCCCCAGAGCACGGCCAGGGCCACGACGGCCCCGGAGACGGGACGCAGGGACCAGCGCCCGAAGGCCTCGAGCGCGCGGGAGACGGGACCCGCTCCGGC
>DATLOS010000271.1:0-3547 GCA_035536155.1 Elusimicrobiota bacterium | reverse complement strand
TGCGCCGCGACCGGCGCGACGCGGAGCAGGAGGAGACTCGCCTGCGCCTCGAGGCGCGCATCCAGGAGTTGGAGAACCGCCTCGCCCAGGAGCGCGAGACCTGGGTGTCCACCCTCAAGAGCCAGATGTCCAGCCGCGAGGTCCAGGACCGCGAGATCGAGACCCATTTCACCGGCCGCATCCAGGAGATGGAGCGGCGCTGGCTCGAGGAGAAGGCGCACTGGCAGCGCCTGGTCCTCGCCAAGGACGAGGAGATCCGCGCGTCGAAGGGCGCCCAGGAGCGCCTCAAGCAGGTGGATCTGGAGCAGCAGCGCACCCTCCAGGAGAAGCGCTTTCTCGAGGAGCGGCTCTCGGAGCTCAACCAGTCGCACGCCGCGCTCCAGGCGAAGGTCAGCGGAGCCTCGGAGCGCGAGCGCGAGTACTACCAGGTCAAGGCGGAGCTCGACAAGGTGCGCGAGCACGAGCGCCTCCTGCAGGAGCGCCTGGAGCGCGACGTCGAGACGCTGCGCGCCGCCGCGAAGGAGCGCGAGGACCGCCTGAGCTTGGAGGCCGAGGCGCTGCGGCGCGACGTGGCGGCGGCCGACCAGCGCGCGCGCCTCGAGCTCGAGCCCGAGCTGAGGCGGGCGCAGAGGGAGCGCGAGGACGAGCTCGCGCGCCTGCGCGCCCAGAACGAGGAGGAGCTCAAGAAGGCGCGGGCGCAGGCCGAGGTGGCCGCCGCGGCCCTCCAGCGCATGCGCGCGGTCGGCGCGGCGCTCGAGAAGCAGGTCGCGGCGATGCGCGTCCAGCTCGACGAGGCGCGCCGGGTGCGCGAGGAGTCGGGCAAGGCGAACGAGCGCTTCAAGGCGGAGTTCCTGGTTTTGCAGCGCAAATGGCAGGACCGCGAGGCGGAGATCCGCAAGCAGGCCGCCGACGAGGCCTTCCGCCAGCTCGAGGCCGACCGGCTGCGCCTGCGCGCGAAGGCGCAGGAGGAGCTCCAGGCCCGGGTGCAGAAGGCGGAAGAGGAGCTCCGCCGCGAGGGCTCGCTGGACATGGCCCAGCGCGAGCAGATCCTGCGCGAGCGCATCGAGCGCGAGGTCCTGGAGCGGGTTCGGCGGCAGTCCGGGGACTCCGACGACGCGCGGCGCAAGCTCGAGGCCGAGCTCGCCCGCAAGCAGGAGGAGCTCGAGCGCCGGGATCAGGCCTGGCAGGAGCGCCTGCTCAAGAAGGAATCGGAGATCCTCCAGGCGCGCTCCGCGCTCGACGACGCGCGCTCGCGCATGCTCCAAGTCGACGAATGGAAGTCGGTGGCGGCGCGCGAGCGCCTCGAGCTCGAGAAGCGGCTCGCGGCGCAGGAGGCCGAGACGGGGCTGCTGCGCAAGGCGGCCGCCGACGCCGACGCGCGCGTGGCCGAGGCGGAGAAGGCCGTGCGCGCCTTCTCCCTCGAGCGCCAGGCCTGGGACCAGACCCGCTCCAACATCCAGGCGTCGGCGCAAAAGGCCGCCAAGGACGCCGAGGACGCCCGCGCGAGCCTGGCGATAAAGGAGCGGGCCATCGAGGACGCGCGCCGCGACGCCGAGCGGGCCCGGGCAGAGACGGCGAAGGTGGAGGAGGTCTGGAGGAGCCAGTTCGAGACGCAGAAGCGGGACCTCGAGTCGCGCATCCAGATGCTGGAGCGGCAGCGCGAGGAGATCCTGCGCACCCGCCCCACGGACAGCAGCGTCATGGCCATGGGCCGCCTCAAGGGATTGTTCTCGAAGTAGCCTCGCCGACCCCCATTCCATCGACGGGGCCATCCGAGGTATCATGATGGGGATGGCCGAGAAGATGCCGGCATATCTCGACAACAACGCGACGACGCCGGTGCGCCCCGAGGTCCTGGCGGCGATGGCGCCCGTGCTCTCCGGCGTGTACGGCAACCCCAACAGCGTGCACTCGGCGGGCCAGCGGGCGCGCAAGGCCGTCGAGGAGGCCCGCGCCGCGGTCGCGCGCCTTGTCGGCGCGGCCTCGCCCGAGGAGATCGTGTTCACCTCCTGCGGCTCCGAGGGAAACGTGGCGGCCGTCCAGGGCGCCGCGCTGGCCGCGTGGGACGCCTCCGGAGGCAAGCGCCGCCACATCGTGACCTCGGCGGTGGAGCACGCCTCGATCCACGGCCTGCTCAAGATCCTCGCGGCGCGCGGCTTCGAGTCCACCGTCGTCGGAGTCGACCGCGACGGCCGCGTCTCACCGGAGAGCGTGCGCGAGGCCCTGCGCCCCGAGACCTTCCTGGTCTCGGTCATGGCGGCCAACAACGAGGTGGGCACCCTCCAGCCGCTCGCCGAGATCGCCGCGCTCTGCCGCGAGCGCGGGATCCTGCTCCATTCCGACGCGGTGCAGGCGGCGGGGAAGGTCCCCATCGACGTCGTCCGCCTGGGGGCGGACCTGCTCTCGATCGCGGGCCACAAGTTCTACGCCCCCAAGGGGGTGGGCGCGCTCTACGTCCGGTCCGGGGTGCGCCTGACGCAGACGATCACCGGCCACCAGGAGAAGAACCGCCGCGGCGGCACCGAGAACACGGCCTCCATCGTGGGCATGGGCGTCGCCGCCGACCTGGCGCTGCGCGAGCTGCCTGAGGAAGGGCGGCGCTTGGCCGCCCTGCGCGACCGCTTGGAGAAGGGCGTCGAGGCCGCGCCCGGCGTCCACCGGACCAGCCGCGCTCCGCGGCGCCTCCCGGCGACCAGCCATTTCTGCTTCGAGGGCGTCGAGGGCCACCATCTCGTGGTCGCGCTCGACTTGGAGGGCGTCTGCGTCTCCAGCGGGCCGGCCTGCGAGGGCGGCGTGACCGGTCTTTCCCACGTGCTCAAGGCCATGGGCGTCCCGCCGGAGCTCGGCCGCGGCGCTCTGCGGGTCTCGCTCGGGCACCAGACGACGGACGCCGACGTGGATCGCTTCCTCGCGGTCCTGCCCGCGTGTCTCGAGCGGCTGCGCGCCGCGGGAGTGCGCTAGTGGCCCGGGTGGTGGTGGCGATGAGCGGAGGGGTGGACTCCTCGGTGGCCGCGGCGCTGGTCCGCGAGGCCGGCCACGAGGCGCTCGGCGTCACCCTCAAGCTCCTCCCCGGAGCGCCCACCGGCTTCGGCTGCTGCGGCTCGCCGCGGGACCTCGAGGACGCCAAGCGCGTCTGCGAGACCGTCGGCATCCCGCACTACGCGCTCGATTTCGACGAGGTCTTCCAGCGCGACGTGGTCGACGCCTTCGTCGCGGCGTACGCCTCCCAGCGCACGCCGAATCCCTGCATGGAGTGCAACCGGAGCGTCAAGTTCGGCGCGCTCCTGCGCCTGGCGGAGGCCTGGAAGGCCGACTTCGTCGCGACCGGGCACTACGCCCGCGTCTCGCGCGGGCCGGAAGGGACGGCGCGCCTGCGGCGGGCGCTCGACGAGAACAAGGACCAGACCTACTTCCTCCACAGCCTGACCCAGCGCGAGCTCTCCCGGGCGATGTTCCCCGTCGGGGAGTTGACCAAGCCCGAGGTCCGCGCCCGCGCCCGCCTCTTGGGCCTCGCGACGGCGGACAAGGAGGAGAGCCAGGAGATCTG
>DATLOS010000270.1:0-6690 GCA_035536155.1 Elusimicrobiota bacterium | reverse complement strand
GAGCGCCTGCCCGACGCGCTCGGGCCCCGCGGCGCCGGCGCCGGGGCCGAGGCCGTCTCGGGCGAGCTCGACCGCAGCCTCTCGAACTTCGAGCAGCTCGTCTACGACTCGATCAAGGGCTCGCAGAGCACCAGCGCCGTCCAGGGCAACAGCGGCCGCCGCGGCCTCGTCGTCGGGCCGCGGGCCCTGCACAGCTACCTCAAGGGGCTGTCGCAGAAGAGCGGGCGCATCCGCGCGAACCTCCTGGGCGGGCGCGTCTTCTCGGTCAGCCGCTCGACGATCAGCGGCGACACGCGCCTCCGGCTCGACGAGGTCGGCATCCCGCTCGGGTTCGCCCGCACCCTGCAGGTCGAGGAGGTCGTCCAGGAGGCCAACCGCGACCGCCTCCTCCCCTTCTTCCTCAACGGCCGCAGCCGCTACCCCGGCTGCACGCTCCTCCTCCGCCGCGCGACCGGCGAGCTGCACGACGTCGCGCTGCAGCGCGAGCCCCTGCTCGAGACGGGCGACGTCCTTTGGCGCGACGTCGTCACGGGTGACCGCGTCTTCTTCGGGCGCCAGCCCACGCTCGAGATCTCCTCGATCGGCTCGCACCGCGCGGTGGTCACGCGCGACCCCTCGCTCGACACGCTCCGGTTCAACGTCCTCGCGTGCGAGAACTACAATGCGGACTTTAACTAGGCGCGGGCGAGCCCGCCCACGTCGGAGTCCAACAGGCGGCTGCCTGGGAGGGTCGGCTCCTCCTCCCAGGACAAACAGTGTAAGAGCCGCCGGGCCACGCCCGGCTGTAACCGCCTAGTCTAGCTGCCGGCCGGCGCGCCGGAGCTAGGCGAGACTGCTAAACTGCGGGAACCCCCTCACAGCTCAGACTACCAAGCCGGCGCAGGAATGCGCCGGTGGCCAGGGTAATGACCTCGGGTACGGTAAGAACGTCTGAGATTGGGCAATCCGCAACCAAGCCACCCAACACCGCGCATGCGCGACAGTGGTGGAAGGCTCAGAGACTACGCGGCAGTCGGTCCGCCTCCGGGCGGGCTTAAGATATAGTCCGTCCCCTAGGGAAACCTAGGGGGGTGCCATCTCATCAGCGGTTGAGTCCGCTTGGCACAGATCCCGCGACGGGGATCAGATGAACCTGCACGTCCCGCACGGGCCGGGGCCCCGCGCCGAGGTCGGCGTCCTCTCGGACATCTGCAACGCCTTCATCAGCGTCAAGACCGGCGGGCCGGTCAACGGCCAGGTCCAGGACTCGGTCGTCGGCTGCGCCGAGCTCACCCGCGACGGCGTCCGGCTCGACCGCTACCACGCGATGGCCCTCTTCGCCTCGGCCGGCCTCGAAGACCAGCCCGACTTCGGCGACGCCGCCAGCTTCAGCGGCCGCGAGGCCGTCTCGCTCGCCCTCGCCGCCGCGCCGGTCAACTACAGCCGCCGGCCGACCAGCTTCAACGAGGTCTACGCGCCGTTCCTCGAGTACCCGCCCGGCGAGACCCTCACCGTCGTCGAGCGCGGGCGCCTCACCCAGGGCGTCCTCGACGGCAAGGCGATCGGCGCCAAGTCGGCGGGCGGCCTCTTCCACCTGATCGGGCTGGAGCACGGCTCGCGGCGCGCGTTCGACATGATCTTCGCCGTGCAGCAGGTCGCCCTGCAGTTCCTCGCCTTCCGCGGCTTCACCGTCGGCGCCGCCGACCTCCTGCCGGGGCCCGAGGCCCGCGCGCGGATCGACGAGCTCCTCGCGCGCGTCCTGCTCGAGGCCGAGCTCGTCACCGGGCGCCTCCTCCGCGGCGAGCTCGTCCCGCCGATCGGCGAGACGGTCCGCAGCCACTACGAGCGCCTCCAGATCAACGCGCTGGGCCTCCCTGAGGCCGAGCTCCTGCGCTGGATCCTCGCCGACATGCGGCCCGCGAGCAACGGCCTCCTGCGCATGATCCTCACCGGCGCCAAGGGGAAGAACCCGAACCTCCTCCACATCTCGGGCAAGATCGGCCAGACCCTGATCAACGGCGAGCGGATCCGCGAGCAGTTCGCCTTCCGCCGCACCTCGCCCTACTTCCCGCGCTTCGACACCCGGCCCGCGAGCTACGGCTTCATCGGCCACGGCTACATGGAGGGGATGACGGCCAGCGAGGTCCTCTTCCAGGCGATGAACGGGCGCTTCGACCTCATCAGCAAGGCGCTGACGACCTCCTCGACGGGGCACTTCATGCGCAAGGGCGCCATGAACAACCAGTCGAGCCTCGTCGACAACCACCGGCGCGTCAGCAAGGACACCCACGTCGTCCAGTTCCTCTACGGCGAGGACGGGCTCGACCCGCGGCGGCTCGAGAAGGTCGAGCTCCGCTTCCTCGCCCTCGGCGACGCCGCGCTCCGCGCCGCCTTCGGCCTCGACCTCGCCGCCGCCGGCGCCGAGGGGCCCGGCCTCGCGGAGGCCCAGGCCGCGGCCGACGCCGCGCTCGAGCGCCTCCGCGCCGACCGCGACGCCCTCGCCGCGCCGTTCGCGCGGATCGAGGACGCGAACTTCGACTACAGCTTCCCGGCCGAGGCCCTCCTGCCGGTCAACCTCCGCCGCGTCGTCGCCGGCCTCGCGCTCGCCGCGCAGGGGCGGCCGGCCGCGCCGCTGCGCGCCGCCGCGCTCGCCGCGCGGATCGCGCGGGTCGAGGACGTCTGCGGGCGGCTGGCCTACACCCTGCTCAACGAGATCCAGGAGCGCCGCCGCGCGCCGATCCCCGCGCCCTTCGCCGCCGCCGCGCAGCTCCTGGCTGCCCACGTGCGCGCCGAGCTCGCGCCGCCGGTGCTCGCCCGCCTGAGCGACGACGACCTGACCTTCGCGCTCGACACCGTCCGCGGGCGCTACGCCGCGTCGCTCGCCTCCTACGGCCTGGCCGTGGGGCTCATCGCGGCCCAGGCGATCAGCGAGCCGCTCACGCAGTACATGCTCGACTCGCACCACCGCAGCGTCGGCGGCGGGACGAGCAAGGGCAGCCTGCAGCGCGTCTCCGAGGTCTTCGGCGCGCGCGGCGTCGGCGACGAGCACTCCAGCGCGATGCAGCTCCCGCTCCGCCTGCCCGAGCTCGACGAGGCGCCCGCCGGCGGCGCGCCGCCCGAGCTCACGGCGCGCTGGGCCGCGGCCCTCGCCCAGGCCCAGGCTGTCGCCAACTCCATCGAGCACATCACCCTCGAGCGCCTCGTCGCGCGCTACGACGTGCTGCTCGAGCCGCTGGGCGCCCTCGTCTACCCGCCGACGGCGGCCGACGCGGCCTGGCTCGCCGAGTTCGCCGAGGCGCACCCGCTCGTCCGCCCGCCCGGCGACCTGACCTCCTGGTGCCTCCGCCTCGTCCTCGACAAGGGGCAGCTGGCGCTCAAGGACATCGCGCTCGAGTTCGTCGTCGCCCGCCTCCGCGAGCGCCAGCCGCTCGCCTTCGTCGTCCACACCTCCGAGGCCGTACCCGAGGTCGTCCTGCGCGTCTGGCTCCGCGCGGCCGCGTTCCGGCGCGGCGGCGAAGAGGAGGCCCGCGCGACCGAGATGGGCGCGGCGCTGCTCGCGACGCCGCTCCGGGGCGTCCCCGGCGTCCTGCGCGCCGAGGCCCGCTTCGTCAGCCGCCGGCGCGCGGCGGCCGACGGCGCGCTGGTCGGCAAAAAGTGCCTCGTGGTCGCGACCGCCGGCACGAACCTCTACGGCGCCGTCCTCCACGCCGCGGTCGACGCCCGCCGCGCGATCTCGACCAGCGTCGCCGACACCGCGCGGCTGCTCGGCGTCGAGGCCGCGCGCGCGAAGATCCTCAGCGAGACCCGCACCCTCCTCGCCGACAACGCCCCCACCCCCCGCCACCTCGCCCTCTACGCCGACGAGATGACCCGCACCGGCCGCGTCACCAGCTTCGAGCGGGGCGGCCTCGCCGCCCGCGAGGTCCGCAACACGCTCCTGCGCATGGCCTTCGGCGACCCTGTCAAGGCCCTCGACGACGCGGCGCTCTCCGGCGCGCGCAACAGGGTCTACGGCGTCGCGGCGCCGATGATGCTCGGCGAGCTGCCGAGCGTCGGCAGCACCTACAACCGCCTCGTCGTCGACGAGGACTTCTGCCGCGCGAACGTCCGCACCCTTGAGCGGGCGCTGGACGAGCTGTAGGCCGGCCCGCGGGCGGGCCGCGGGCCCTGGGCCGCGGGCGCGCGGGCGGCGGGCCCTGGGCCGCGGGCGGCTGGCTCTGCGCCGCGGGCGGCCGGCGCGCGGGGCTGGAGGCCCAAGAACAGGGCCAGGTCTTTTTCGGTCCGGATCCGCTCGGCGCCCGGCACGGGCGCCCCCGGGGGGGCGCGGCGGAAAAGGCCGTACTGGTTCAGCCGCCAGCCGCGCCGCTTCGCGGCCGCCCGGGTGCGGATGTTGTACTCGCGCGGGCCGGTCAGGTGGAACAGCGCGAACGGCCGCTCGGCGCGCGTCGCGGCGAACAGGTCGACCGAGATCGCCCGGCCGCCCACGCGGCAGGCGAGGCGCCGCTGGCGCGCGCCGACAGCGAGTGTCGCGCCCAGGGCGAGCCGGTCCCCGCGCCTGCGCGGGGCGAACCGCGCCGCGGCCAGGACCTCGCCGATGCGGGGCTCCCAGGCGCGCGGGAGGACGACGAGGAGGTCGAGGTCGCCGACCTCGGGGGCGCGGCGCCGAACGCTGCCCACCCGCACAACGCGCGCCGCAGGCGCGGGGAATGGCGGCCCCTGCGGCACAAAGACCAGGCGGCGCTCGAGCTCGGCGCACGCCGCCAGAGCGTCCCCGAGCGGCAGCAGCGACCGACGGGCCTTTTCGCGGCTCATCTTGGCGGCCAAAAAAGGTGCGCTCTGGGAGCGGCACTCATTCTTCGAGGTCTTCGAGACCGTCGAGGCTCACGCTGTCCGCGAGCGACCGGCGGTCGCCCTCGCTCATCTCCGGCGACGACGCGGTGGGCGCTTTGGCCGCGGCGGCTCGCGCGTCGGCGGCCGGGGCCGCGGCGGGCACCTTGGGCGCCTGGCGGGCATCGGCGCTCGAGCGCTTGCTCTCAGCCTCCTTGGGTCGCGGCTTTGCCGCCGGGGGCTTGGCCTGCGAGTACTTGGTCTCTTTCACAGCGTCCTTGCCCGCCGGGGCCGGGTCGCCGCCTGTTTCGGCCGCCGGCCGCTTGAGCTCGGGCCCGCTCTCGGCGCCGGCCTCTTTCCCAGCGGGCGGGCCGGCGGCCTCGTCGCCGTAGACGTCGTCGAGGGTGGCCTCTTTCGGGGGGGCTGGCAATACCACGGCGATCTCTAGCTTCACCGGCATGCTAATCCCCATGTTGCTGTAGCAGACTGAATCCATACAGACAAGCCCGTCCACTAGGGACCCTGGCGTGAGGAACTTGTGGATGTTGGCGTTCGTGACGGGCTCGCCGTTGACCTTCGCCGGCTCGTATCGGGGCTTGCCGTCCTGCACATACGGCTTGGTCTTGTCGTGCAGGGCGCACTTGAGCTTGTCGCTCTTGATCTCGACATCGATGGTGACCCGCGCGATCGGGTTCGGCAGGAACTGACCGGTTTGCTCGCCCTTGAGGATTTGGGTCTGCACCAGGGGCGCCACCTTTGTGTTGGTCAGGACCTGGGCGCACGCCTTCACCTTATCGAGCGCTGCGGAGGGGAGGTTGCGCTGCAGCGATTGCATCTGGTTGGCGTTCAGGAAGATGTCGCCTCGGGCTTTCGCTTCGACCTTCGCCAGCAGCGCGGCGGCGTCCTTGAGCGTCCTCGCTTCGAACGTCAGGGTCTCGCCCTTGTCGAGCCGGACGCGGACCTCCGATGTGAATGCTTCGTGGACCAGCTCTGCGAGCTGGTAGTAAGCACTGAGGTGCTCGTCGCCCGGCGTGGCGATCACAGTGAAGCTGTTGTCGCCGTCGGTGGTCACTTTCGCCGCCCATTTCTGGAACTGGACGGCCGGCTTCATAGTGCGCACTTCCGGCGTGCCCTTGCCGCCCTTGCCGCCCCGGGAGCGGCTCTGCAGCTCGACGAGATCTTCGGAGTTGATCGGCATTATGTTCTTGGAGTGACGTTCGCCGGTGATCCGGACGTACAGGCGCGCCTTGACCCGGCTCTCGTCGGTGTAGTTCACCGAGACCCAGGTGGACGCGTTCCCGCCGGGGCGGGGCGCGCTCCAGTCGAAGGTGAGCGCCTCCGCCCACCAGGCGTCGCCCCCCTTATCGCGCTTCAGCGCGCTGAGGTGAGCGGCGACGTCACGAGCATTTCGGATAACTTTCGGAGACGCGGTGGCTGCCATGCGGTTAACGGTGCGGAACAGATGAACAACTTCCCGAGGGGGAAGAATGTCTAAAACCGCCGGTTCAAATTTGGGGGCCCAAAAAGCGGCGCGGCCTAGTAGACGTCGGAGAAGACCATGGCCGTCGAGAGGGTCTTTCGGCAGCAGTCGCGGTCCGGGCCGACGCCGAGCGCCTCGCAGATCGCCCCGCTGTCGAGCTGCAGGCCGGGGTCGACGGGCGCGAACTCGACCAGGGTGCCCCGGGCCTCGAGGGCCCGCCCGACCATGAGCGCCCGCAGGTGGCGGTACAGCGGGGCGAGGTCGCCCACCGACAGGCCGCAGGTGAAACCCGTGACGGGGGTGAGCATTTGCCGCCGGCGCCCCGCTACAAAAATGGCGCCGGCGGCCCCGGCCGGGCGCCGGGGCCGCGGCTCAGGCCCGCGGCGCCGCCAGGGCCTGCACCT
>DATLOS010000269.1:0-5082 GCA_035536155.1 Elusimicrobiota bacterium | reverse complement strand
TGTCGGCCTACGACCGCGCCATGGCCAACAAGCACACGGGCTACGGCGTCTCGGGCTGGTACAAGCTGGCCAACCAGGGCTACCAGGGCTGGGTGAAGGCCGCCGAGACCGCGCGCGCGGCGGGCAAGCCGATTCCCGCCTCGCCCTTCCACGGGCCGAGCATCATCGAGAAGATGGAGGAGGCCGCCCGTTGGGCGACGGAGCACGTGGACTCCCTCTGGAAGACGCTCTACGTCAAGCACGCTCCCGAGGGAGGCTGGTCGCCGCTCGCGGCGCCTTGGAAGTTCCGCAGCGACGTCGGGCCCGGCATCACCCTCCGCGGCTTCCAGCCCTTCGTCGACCAGGCCAACGGCGCCGACAAGCTCAGCGGGGTCATCCACTGGGTCAAGACCTCCAATCCCCGGGGAGAGATCAGCCGCGCCGACATCGAGGAGGCCCCGGACACGGCCTACTACACGACCCTCAACGACTCGCCGCTGGGCCGGGGAGGCACCCTCTTCCGCGTGGTCCTGGACCGCTCGGGTCCCGCCCTCCACGCCCGCGTCGAGCAGATGCTGCCCGGAGGCTGGGGCGCCCCGACGTTCGGCGCCGACGTGACCCCGGTGCAGGGGGCCAACCCCGTGGAGCTTTTCTTCGGCCTCATCAAGAAGGACCGGATCGTCAAGGACTAGCCTGGGCCTGTAAGAAATCGGCCGTAGGGCGCACTCATCCCTGACGCCGCTCCCGGACGTGACGGGACCGGCGACGGAGGATGTGACGATGCGCAAGCAGGTTCTTCTGGCGGCGGTCCTCGCCGCGACTCTCCCTTCGGCCGCCTTCGCGGCCGTCTCGCTGCGGGCACCCGCCGCGAACTCGGTTTTCGTCGCCGCGCCCGGCGCCGCCGGCGCGTGGATGAGCCTCGACGCGGCTCCCACGGACATTTTGGGGCGCGGCCTGGAGTCGGCGTTGGGCGACCTGGGCCGGCTGTCGGCCCCGCAGATCGCTCCGAGTATGGAAGCGGCCCTGGCCCGCGAGCTCGCGGTCCCGGGGCAGCAGGCGGAGGCGCTCCAGGAGCGGGCGTCCTACCAGGCCGTCCTGGCGCAGGCCTTGGTCGAGCCCCAGGTCCGCGCCGAGCTCGTCGCCCGCCTTGCGGGCTCCCCGGCCCAGGCCGGTCTGGCCGCCCGGATCGAGCGGATCGCCGAGGGCCTGGGCGCAGAGCCCCAGGCTCTGCGCGCCGTGGGCGCCTTCGCGGAGAAGGTCCGCGGCGCCTTGGCCTTGCCCGGCGCCGAGGGCCTGGCCCGCCTCTTCGACGGCGGCGAGGGTCTGCGCGACGCGGCCGCGGGCGTCGCCGTGGGCGCCCCGAGCGCCGGCCTCACGGGCAGCGAGCGCGCGGCCCTCCTGCCGGCGGGCGCCGCTCTTCAGCCCGCCGACTCCGTCTTCCGCGCCGGCATCGCCCGGCCGGGCGAGGCGCGCGCCGAGCAGCTCGAGGGGATCGCCCGGGACGTGGCGCGCCTGCGCGCCGCCGAGCCGGCCGCGCTCTCGGCCGAGGAGCAGGCGGTCCTGCGCGGAATCGCCGACCTGGAGCGCGTCGTGGCCATCGGCCGGACCACGCCGGAGCAGCTCGCCCGGGCCGCGGCCGTCGTGGACGCGATGTCCGACGCCCAGGTCGCGGCCCTCACCGAGAGCGCCCGCGCCTTCCTGCGGCCCGAGGCCGGCCCGGGCCCGGTCGCGGCCAACTGGGAGCACGTGAACCTCCAGCACATCACCCCGCTGGAACGGGACGCGGCCGAGCTCGCCAAGCTCTTCAACCGCAACCCGGCGCTGAGCGCGGAGCAGTTCGCCGCGCGCATCCGCCTCCTCATGATGGTGCACGACCTGGGCAAGGTGGAGATGCCCAAGGACATGAGCGCGGCGCTCAACAAGGCCTTCCCGGACAAGGACGGCCTCTGGTTCGTGAACACCGCCATCCTGCCGCACGAGTACGGCTCCATGCGCTTCATCGAGCAGCTGGGCCGCGCGCTGCCCGAGGGCCTCGAGCTCTCGGCCGAGCAGACTTTGGCCCTGCAGCGCCTGATCGCGAACCACAACTTCGGCCCCGACCTCTCCCGGGCGGGTAACGCCGGGCTGCGCGAGCACTGGTGGCCGGGCTTCTTCCGCCGCTCCCTCATCCCGGCCCTCGCGGCCCTGGGGATTCCGGTGGAGGCGGGCTTCAACCGCGACGAGGCGGGAAACCTCCAGTACAACCACGCCGAGGACAGCGCGTACTCCGCGATCCTGTCGGCTTACGACCGGGCGCTGGCGAACAAGGACACCGGCTACGGCGTCTCGGCCTGGTACAAGTTCTCGAACCAGGACCACCAAGGCTGGGTGAAGGCGGCCGAGGCCGCGCGGGCGGCCGGCAAGGCCATCCCGGTCCCGGTGTTCGGCGGGCCGGCGCTGGTGGCGCGCATGGAGCAGTCGGCGCGCTGGACCGCCGAGGAGATCGAGTCGCTCTGGCGCACGCTCTCGGGTTTCTCGACGGGGAGCGTCTCCAAGGAGTTCCGGCCCTACGCCGACCAGGCCGACGGGGCGGACAAGCTCAACGCCGTGATCCGCTGGGTGAAGACCTCGAACCCCAAGGGCGAGACGAGCCGCGCCGACATCGTGGAGGCCCCGGGCACGGCGTACTACACGACCCTCAACGACTCGCCGCTGGGCCCGGGCGGCACGCTCTTGCGCGTGGTCCTCGACTACTCCGGCCAGGCGCCGTCGGCCAAGGTCGAGCAGATGCTGGCGGGCGGCTGGGGCGCCCCGACGTTCGGCGCCGACGTGACGGCGACGCAGGGCGCGAACCCCGTGGACCTGTTCTTCGGGCTGATCAAGAAGGACCGGATCGTCCAGGACTGACGAGCCGGGTTGGGAGGAGCCCCGCCGTGGCGACCACGGCGGGGCTCGCTTTTTGGTAAGGTCCCCGCATGCACAAGGACCCCGCGCGCCTGCTCCTGGTCGAGCCCGGCAAGGGCTTGAACCTGGCGAAGGAGGACCCGGAGGCGACCCCGGGCTTTCACAAGGACGGCAAGGAGAAGGCGAAGGACCGGCTGGCGGACGACGCCGCGGTCATCGATCATCTCCAGCCCATCCTCTACGCCGAGAACCGCCGCTCTTTGCTCG
Source organism: Elusimicrobiota bacterium (assembly GCA_035536155.1). Lineage (GTDB taxonomy): Bacteria > Elusimicrobiota > Elusimicrobia > UBA1565 > UBA1565 > DATLOS01. The sequence continues at coordinate 1,953 of DATLOS010000269.1, read as the reverse complement.
TCGTCTTCCAGGCGATGGACACCGGCGGCAAGGACGGGACCATCCGCGCGGTCCTCGGCCATCTCAACCCCCAGGGCGTCGAAGTCACCTCTTTCAAGAAGCCGACTCCCGACGAGATGGAGCACGACTTCCTCTGGCGCATCCACAAGGCCGTGCCGCGCAAGGGGACGATCGGGGTGTTCAACCGCTCCCAGTACGAGGACATCCTCGTGCCCACGGTGTTCAAGCTCTTCTCGAAGGCGGAGATCGAGGCCCGCTACGACCTGATCAACTCCTTCGAGAGGCACCTGGCGGAGAACGGGACCGTGATCCTCAAGTTCTTCCTGCACATATCGAAGGAAGAGCAGAGAACGCGCCTGCAGGCCCGCCTCGACGACAAGCACAAGAACTGGAAGTTCAGCGAGGCCGACGTGGAGATGCGCGCCTACTGGGACGCCTTTCAGAAAGTCTACGGGCGCATGCTGGCCCGCACCAGCACGCCCTGGGCGCCCTGGTACCTGATCCCCGCCAACAAGAAGTGGTACCGCAACGCCGCCGTGGCGCGCATCGTGCGCGAGACCTTGGAGGGTATGCGGCTGCGCTACCCGCCCCCGCCCAAGGGGCTCGGGTCGATCGTTATCCCCGAGTAGGGGCAGTCTCGCCGACCGGCGACTTCTGACGGGTCCAGGCGTAGACCGGCAGGCCCAGGAGGACGATGCCGAGCCCCGCGAAGGACTCCTTCGGCTTCTGCACGAAGGTGTTGAGCACGATCGCCAGCATCGAGAAGATATAGATGGCCGGGAGGATGGGGTAGGCCGGCGTCTTATAGGGCCGCTCCGCGTTGGGCCGCGCCTTGCGCAGCACCACGACGGCCGAGGCGGTCAGGCCGTAGAAGAACAGGGTCGCGCCCATCACGTAGGTGAAGAGCTGGTCGTAGCGCCCCGACCAGACGAGCAGGATCGACCACGCTCCCTGCAGGAAGAGCGCGTTGGTCGGCACCCGATACGTGGGATGGACGTAGGCCAGGGAGGGCGGGAGCTCCTGGTGGTCGGCCATCGCGAAGACCACCCGTGCGCCGGCCAGGATCATCGCGTTGAGGCAGCCCAGCGCCGAGAGCATCACCGCGACGCTCATGAGCTTCACCGCTCCCGGCCCGGCCATGACCCGCACCGCGTCCGCGGCGACGAAGGTCGAGGCCTTGATCGCCGCGACCGGCATCATCCGGTAGTAGGCGACGTTGGCGCCGATGTAGACGACCGCGACGGCGGTGATCCCGGCGAACATGGCGAGGGGGATGATGCGCTGGGGGTTCTTGAGCTCGCCGGCGACGAAGCAGAGGTTGCTCCAGCCGTCGTAGGACCAGAAGGCCGCCACCAAGGCCACGCCGAAAGCCGGGGCCTGGAAGCCGGCGAAGGAGCCGAAGCTCTCCGTCGTCTTCGAGGAGAGGAGCATCCCGGCCCCGGCGAGGAGCACGAGGACGGCGATCTTGAAGGTCGTGACCGCGTCGAGGACCTGGGCACCCTTGCGCACGCCCAGGAGGTTGATCCCGGTGAAGACCGCGATGGCCAAGGACGCGGCCAGGTTCATCGCCGTGGGCGAGAGCGGGGTCAGGCCGGAGAGGAACTTGGCGAAGCCGATCGCCACGGCGGCGATGGTCCCGGACTGGATCACGGAGAACAGCGTCCACCCGTAGAGAAAGCCCGGGATCGGGCCGAAAGCCTCGCGCAGGAACAGGTACTGGCCGCCGGTGCCCGGGAACATCGCGCCCAGCTCGGAGAAGATGAGGCCGCCGAAGAGGCTCAAGATCCCGGCCACGACCCACGCGGACAGGGCCTGGGTGGGGGCGGGCAGGGAGGTCGACATGTCCGAGGCGACGAGGAAGACGCCGGTGCCGATGATCGAGCCCGCCACCATGCAGAAGGCGGAGAGGAACCCCAGCTCGCGCAGCAGCCCGGGCTTGGCGGCGGAACCGTC
>DATLOS010000268.1:0-5710 GCA_035536155.1 Elusimicrobiota bacterium | reverse complement strand
CCGGGCGCGGCGCGTCGAGGTTGGGGCGGCAGCCGCGCCCGCCGCCCTCGAGGCCGGGGTCGACGGCCGCCGCGGCCTTCCAGATCTCGCCCGTCTTGCCCTGCTTGCCCATGTCCGCCATGAGGCCGCCCGCGACGAGCTCCTGGTCGGAGACGGTGTGCGGCCCGTCGGGGATCAGGCGCAGGCACTGCTCCACGATGCGCATCGACTGCTCGATCTCGGCCATGCGCACCAGGTAGCGGTCGTAGTTGTCGCCCTTCTCGCCGACGGGGACCTCGAACTCGAGGCGGTCGTAGACCAGGTAGGGCTGGGCGCGGCGCAGGTCGTAGGGCACGCCCGAGGCCCGGAGCATGGGGCCGGTGATCCCGTAGGCGATCGCCATGTCCTTGGGAAGGATGCCGGTGCCCGACATGCGGTCGACGAAGATGCGGTTCTTGAGGAGCAGGCCGTCGACCTCCTTCAAGGTGTCGCGGATCTGGCCGAAGATGCCCGTGAGCAGCTCCGGAAATCCCGCCGGCATGTCCGACTTCACCCCGCCGACCCGCGTGTAGCTCGTGGTGATGCGCGCGCCCGTGAGCTTGTCGACGGCCTGGTAGAGCCACTCCCGCGCCTTGATCATGTACAGGAAGACGGTGAAGGCGCCCAGCTCCATGGCCGAGGCGCCGACGCAGGTGAGGTGGTCGGTGATGCGCGACACCTCGGAGGCGATCACCCGCAGGTACTGGCCGCGCTCGGGAAGCTGAATGCCGCAGAGCTTCTCCACCGCCATGCAGTAGCCCGCGTTGTTGATGAGCGGCGAGACGTAGTTGAGCCGGTCGGTCCAGGGGATGACGTTGTTCCAGGTCTCGTTTTCGGCGTGCTTCTCGAAGGCCCGGTGCAGGTACCCGATCTCGGCGTCCGCCGACAGGATCTTCTCGCCCTCGATCTCGAGGACCAGGCGGATGACCCCGTGCATGGCGGGGTGCTGGGGCCCCATGTTGAGCATGTAGGCCTTGCGCTTGCCGTCCGGGAGGGCTTCTTCCTCGGTCAGCATCAGGCGAGCCTCGGGCGCAGGTCGCTTTCGAGCCAGCGCTCGCGCGGCTTCTCGTCCGTGGGACCGATCAGCGGCTGGCGCTGGGCGATGGGGTAGTCCTTGCGCAGGGGATGCCCCGAGAACTCCTCGTACATCAGGATGCGCTTCATGTCGGGCCGATCCGAGAAGCCGACGCCGAACATGTCCCAGACCTCGCGCTCGAGCCAGTCGGCGCAGGGCCAGAGGTCGCGCGCGGACGGGGGCCCCTTGAGGTCCTCGACCCAGCAGGCGAGCGCGACGCGGCCGAGGGAAAGGCCCGCCTCGGCGTCGAGGGAAAGGAGGCGGTAGGTCAGCCGGAACCGGGCGGGCTTGCCGTCGAACTTCGAGTAGTCCACGCAGGTCAGGTCGACCAGCATGTTGAAGCCGGCGCTCTTGAGCTTCTCCAAGAGGGCGCGCAGGGAGGCCTGGCGCACGCTCAGGACGGCGTCCAAGCCGTCGCCCTCGATGCCGAGCAAGGCGTCGCCCAGCTCCGGCTTGAGGCCCTCGAAGATCTCCTTGCCCGTCATCCCTTCCGCCCCTGCTTCTGGATCTTGTCCTGGAGCATGGTCAGCCCCTGGAGAACCGCCTCGGGGCGCGGCGGGCAGCCCGGGATGTAGAGGTCCACGGGGATGATGGTGTCGATGCCCTGGACCGTCGAGTAGTTGTTGTAGAAGCCGCCGGTGCAGGTGCAGACGCCGAAAGCCACCACCCACTTGGGCGCCGCCATCTGCTCGTGGATGCGCTTGAGCACGGGCGCGATCTTGTGGCTGATCGTGCCCACCACCATGAGCACGTCGGCCTGGCGCGGAGAGAAGCGCGGAAACCCCGCCCCGAAGCGGTCCATGTCGTAATGGGAGCACGCCGTCGACATGTACTCCATGCCGCAGCAGGCGGTGACGAACGGATACTGGAAGATGGAGTACTTGCGGGCCCAGCCGATCGCCGCGTCGAGCTGGCTGGTCAGGAAGCCTTCCCCCGCGTTCAGCATTCGAGCGCCCCCTTGCGCCAGACATAGGCCAAGGTGAAGCCGACCAGGCCGAGGAAGGCGGTCAGCGCGACCAGCATCCCCGCGTCCGGACGGCCGCCCTGCACGAGCCAGGGCGCCAGGAAGGCCAAGTCCACGTCGAAGATCACGAAGAGCACCGCGAAGCGGTAGTAGGACGCCCAGGGATGCGCGCCGGGCTGCGCCAGCGGCGGCATGCCGGTCTCGTAGGGCATGCCCTTGTCGCCCTCCATGCGCGGCCGCGGGCCGAGGAGGCGCGAGGCCAAGGAAAGCGCCGCGACCAGGGCCAGGACGACCAGGAGATCGATTGCCAGTCCCATACGGTATTATAGAAAACTACTTAAGCCAGGCCTCCACCCCAACCGCCGCCGGAGCCCAAAGCCCGAGCCACAGGGCGCCCAGCGCGCAGACGCAGACCAGGATCGGGACCAAGCGCGGAGGCTCCGTCTCCGCCGCCGGCGCCTCTTTCGGCGCGGCCTCCAGGAAGGCCTCGCGGACCAGGCGGGCGTAGTAGCCCAGCGCCAACAGTCCGTTGAGCGCCAGCGCCGCCGCGGCCCATGGCTTGTCCGCCTGGAGCGCCGCGAGGAAGACGAGGAGCTTGGCGAAGAAGCCGCCGGTCGGCGGGATGCCCGCCAAGGAGAGGATCACCACCGCCCACAGGAGCGCCAGGATGGGCCGTCGGGCGGAGAGGCCCCGCAGGTCCGAGACCCTGCGCAGGCCGCCGGCGCGCAGCACCAGCCAGGCCCCGGCGTTCATGAACAGGTAGATCCACAGGTACACCGCCGTGGCCGAGAGCGCGCCTTCCCCCCCGGTCCCCGCGAGCAGGATCAAGGTCCCGGCGTGGGCCATGGAAGAGTAGGCCAGGACCCGATGGAGGCTGTCCTGGCGCAGGGCCAGCAGGTTCGCCACCGTCATGGTCGCCGCGCCCACCGCCGGCAGGATCCAGGTCAGGTAGCTGTCCGGGCCGAGGGCGACGGAGAGCTTGAGGAGCATCAAGGCCCCCGCGGCCTTGACCGAGGTGGACATGAAGGACGCCAGCTCCGGCGAGGCGGCGTCGTAGGCGTCGGGCAGCCAGAAGTGGAGCGGGAAGGCGGCGAGCTTGAAAAGCGGCGCGCAGCCCATGAGGACGAGGGCCAGCTGCGCCGCCGGGCGCGCCGGCACGGCCTGATCCAGCGAGAAGCTCCCGGTGGAGACGTAGAGGAGCGCCATGCCCATGAGGAAGAGGCCCGCCGCGAGCGAGCCCGAGAAGAAGTACTTGAGCGCCGCCTCGAGCGTCCGCCGCTCCCGCGACTGGCGCGCGAGCAGGAGATACAGGGGCAAGGACATGAGCTCGAGGCCGAGAAAGAGGGCGAAGAGGTGGCGCGCCCACGCCAGCACCGCCATGCCCAGGACCGACGAGGCGATCAAGGCGGGCGCGACCTCCCCGGCCGAGGGCAGGAGCGCCAAGAAGGGCAAGGCGCCCGCGACGAAAAGCGGCGTCCAGCCCGCGCCCAGGCCCATGGCCCCCGGGTCGCAGGAGCGCGCCGCCGCGACCACGAGACCCGTCGCCGCGATCGTCCGCGCCGTCGCGCCCGGCCGGCGCCGCGCGAAACCCGTCGCGAGGACCGCCAGGACCGTGACGCCGAAGGCCAGCAGAGGAAGCGGGTTGGGCGCGACGAGGAGCGAAGTCACCAGAGGGCCACCGCGGGAGTGAGGAATCGGAGGAGCGGTCCCGGGAACAGGCCGAGGCCGAGCGCGAAGGCGCAGAGGACCGCGAGGGCCAGCGACTCTCGCCAGTCGAGGTCCGAGACCCGCTCGGAGACCGACCCCGCGGCGCAGGGGCCGAAGAACACCCTCTGGTAGGTGGGGATGCCGTAGGCCGCGGCGAGCACCGTGCCGCAGGCGCCCAGCGCGGCCAGCCCGAGGCGCACGCGCGCCAGCCCGGCCAAGGTCAGCAGCTCGCCCACGAAGCCGTTCAAGCCCGGCAGGCCGATCGAGGAGAGCAGGATCACCGCGAAGAAGACGGCCAGGCGCGGGGCGCGGCCGGCCAGCTCGCCGAAGGCGTCGAGGCGGCGGGTGTGGGCGCGGGAGTAGAGCATGCCCACGAGGAGGAAGAGTCCGCCCGTGGAGATCCCGTGATTGATGAGCTGGAGCGCGCTCCCGGTGAGGCCCTCCGGCGTGAGGGTGAAGAGGCCGGCGACGCAAAATCCCAGGTGGCTGATGCTGGTGAAGGCGATGAGGCGCTTGAGATCGGTCTGCGCCATGGCGCAAAGCGCGCCGTAGAGTATGTTGATCACGCCCAGCGCCCCGAAGATCGGAAAGGCGGCGCGGCTGATCTCGGGAAACAGCGGCAGGATCACGCGCAGGAAGCCGTAGACGCCCATCTTGAGCATGACGCCCGCCAGCATCACCGAGCCCCCCGCCGGAGCCTCGGTGTGGGCGTCGGGGAGCCAGTTGTGCAGCGGCCAGAGCGGGATCTTCACCGCGAATCCCAAGGCCAGCGCCGCGAAGATCCAGCGGCCGGCCGGCGTCGCCCCCACGGGGGTCGCGATGAGCCCCGGCACGTCCCAGGTCCAGATCCCGGTCATGCGATGGTGGAGGACCGGCAGCGCGACCAGGCCCGCCAGGAGAGCCATGCTGCCCAGGAAGGTGTAGAGCAGGAACTTCACCGCGGCCGCCCGCCGGTTCTCCGAACCCCAGAGCCCGATGATGAAGAACATGGGGATCAGGACGAAGTCCCAGAAGGCGTAGAAGTAGAAGAGATTCTGCGCCGTGAACACGCCGAAGAGGCCGCCCTCGAGGAAGAAGAACGAGGCCCAGTAGGCGCTGGGCCGGTCCTCGGACCACGCGGCCAGGACGCAGAGCGGATGCAGCAGCGCGGTCAGCCAGATCAGCGAGAGGCTGAGCGAATCGACCGCGAAGAAGTAGTGGATCAGGCCCTCCGAGAGCGGACCGGGAAGCTCGGCCAGGCGCAGGTTGCCCTCGCCGCGCGAGAACGGCAGCGCGAGCCAGACCGCGTACGCCAGGATGGCGAGCGAGAGGCCCAGCGCCGCGCGGCGCGCGCGCCGCGGCGCCAGCAGCCAGACGGCCAAACCCGCCGCCATCGGAACCGTCCAGAGCAAGGTCAGCGCCATAGCACCAAGAGCGAGGCGAAGGCGGCCGTCCCCGCCAGCATCCACCAGAGATAGTCGTTGATCAGGCCGCGGGAGAGGCCGGAGAGCCCCTCGCCCAGCCCGACGCAGGAGTCGGCGAGCGCCTCGGTGAAGGCGTCCCAGCGGCGGCTCTCCCACCAGCCGGCGAGCCCGTCAGCTAGGGCCGCGACGCCACGGGCCAGGTCGTGGGCCAGCGGCTGCACGCCGCAGTCCGAGTCGAAGGCCGCGGAGAGGTCCGGACGGGCCGCCCGCCACTCCCAGTCGAAGCCGGGCCGGACCATCGTCGCGAGCCAGGCCATGGCGAATCCGAGCGCCGCGCAGACGAGGCCGGTCGCGCTGGCGGCGGCCTCGAGATGGAAGGGCTCGCGCACGCCGAGCATCCGGCCCAAGACCCCGCTCGGCCCCAGGGCTCCCGCGACGGCGCTGCCCGCGGCGAGGAGGAGGACCGGCCAGAGCAGGAGCGGGCCGGCCTCGTGAGCGTGGGCGCGCCGGCCGCGCTGCTGGGGCCGGTCGCCGAAGAAGGTG
>DATLOS010000267.1:0-5616 GCA_035536155.1 Elusimicrobiota bacterium | reverse complement strand
GCCGATCAGGCCGGCGCGCTCCCCCTCGAATAGGCCGAAGGAGAGGCGCTCGAAGAGCGGGCGCACGCCGTAGCTCTTGACCAAGCCCTGACAGCTTACGAGGATTCCCACGCTCTGGAGGACGCTAGCGGTCGGCCACGCGCCGCTCCTAGAAGGGCGAGAGCGTATTTCATGGCGCGACTTCGCAGCCCAGTATATCACGGCTTCCGACCGATCTCGGCTCCCGAGGGACCCAGCGCCGGGCAGGTCTTTTAGAGGCCTTTCGAGGACCTTTCGGCTCATCGGAGGATGCCGCGATCTTGGATATCATCCGACCAGTACTGGGGGTCTTCATCACATGCGCCATTTGCTCGCTCTCCTCTTGATGTCGCCGGTCCTTCCCGTCTCGGCGCAGACGATCGCGGGGAATGCCGTCGATGATGCCCTGGCCGAAGCTCAGAACGGGCTTTCGAAACTCAAGGAGGAGCAGCGCGTCTCCTTGCCCAACGCGGCGGTCCTCGGCTCTCCGATCACGATGGCGTATGTCCATGTGGATGGGTTGCTCAAATTCGCCCCGGGCGGCAAGCTCAAGGAACTCGCCGATCCGGATCTGCAGTCGAAGTTGTATCCCGTCGTTTTTGAGGGCACCACCTACGCCGGCGTCATGCTCCACCAAAAGGACAAGAAATGGACGCTCGCCGAGGACCCCCTGAACTACAATCAGTTCTTGGCGAGGGACATCGGCGCCGCGCGGGACGCCCGCCTAAAATCAAACCCCAGCCCGCTGGAATCCTTTTCCGTGCTCGAGATCCCCGGGCTGGGCGCGTCGTTCCTGGTGGAGCCCGCCAACCCCCAGGCGGGAATCCAAGAGACCATGCTGACGCCGATCCGGCTTCATCCGACCCTGCCTTTGACGCGGAAAGACGGGACCAAGACCGCGAACGAGGTGCTCGGAATCCTCTCCGTTCACGCCCAGAAGATCGTCGACAGTCCGGAATTCAAAGCCCTACAAGGCCAGAAATAACGGCGCTAATACCCCAGCCTGCCGATCTCGGCTCCGGGGAAATAGTGCGTTAGTATCGCGCGGGCGTCCTGCCCCGCGTCCGCGCGCCCCGCCGCGCCCACCTGGCACATCCCCACGCCGTGGCCCCAGCCGCCGCCGTAGAGCGCGAACTCGGCGGGCTTGCCGTCCGCGCCCGGCCAAGACTCGAGGACGAACATCGTGCTGCGGATCGCGCTCAGGCCGAAGATGGTGCGGATGGAGTTCTCGTGATCGAGGACCAGGCTGCCTTTCTCGCCGACGAACTCCACGCGGTTGACGTTGCCCGAGCGGCTGCGGCGCAGGACGCGGATCGATAATAGCCGCCCGACGTCCTCGCGGCGCTTGATCCTCTCCGCGAGCTGGTCGGCGGGCACGAGCCGCGACCAGCGAAAATGCGCCGGCGGCGTGTGCTTGCTCGCCGCGCAATAGGCCGAAGGCCTCGAGCGCAGCCACAGGGCGAAATGCCAGGGGCCGTCGGGGCCGGGGTCGTCCGAGTCCGGGGTGCCGCGCAAATAGGGAAGGGAAGCCCAACCCTGGACCTCGCCCGAGTCCTGCGTGTGGCCGCCGCAGTCCGCCGAGTAGGGCGTCTGCGCCAGCTCGCCTTTCCAGCGCAGGACCCTGCCGCGGGTGGCGTCACAGGCCGCGCGGCCGTTCTTGTTCTCGCCCGTGATCCCGCTGTAGACCTGGCAGTGCTGGCCGTCGCAGAGGTCGTAGCCGTCCTTGCGGTGCGGCTTGAGCGCGTCCTTCGAGTACAGGGCGTGGTTGCGGGCGAGGATGGCCTGGGCCTTGAGCGCCTCCATCGGGAAGGAGGAGGGCATCTCCTCGTTGACCACGCCGTAGACGTAGTCCTCGAGCGGCAGGGAGTTGACGATGTAGAGGCCCTTGTCTCCCTCGACGCGGAGCTCGACTTCGCCCTTGAGCTGGCGGTCGCTCACCGTCTGCCAAGCGGTCCCGCCCGCGACGTTGAGGCGCTGGAAGAGGATGGAGTGGCGCGCGCTCTTGGGCCGGAGGATCAGCGCGGTCTTGAAGCGGGCGAGGCGCTTCTGGCGGGAGTCGATGAGCTCGTAGCCCGGCGCTCCTTTGCGACCCGCGGGAATGCGGCGGGCGATCCACACCAGGTTCGGGCCGCCGAGGAGGATGCGCCGCTTCTTCTCGGGTACGAAGACGTCGAAGGCGCCGTCGGAACGGAAGGCGACGGCCTGCTTGGGCGCGGGCTTGCCGGCCTGCGTGGTGCCCACGGCGACGCGGATGACGGGCATTCCCCCCGCGCGCTTGGAGGGGCGGACTTGAAGCGGGCGCGGGAGCTCCTTGGCGCCCATGATCTCGCCGGGCTTGCGGCTGAGCAGGCCCTCCAGGCGCTTCGACTCGCGCTTGACCTCCTCGTTCTCGGGCTCGGTGTTCGCCACGCGCATGTACTGGCGCCAAGCCTGGTCGAACTTCTTCGACTGGGCGTAGAGCGGCGCCATCCAGAGACGGACCTCGAAATAGAAAGGATCGGACTTGCGCGCCTTGTTGAAGGCGTCGAGCGCCTCCTGCGTCTTTCCCTGGGAGAGAAGGGCGCGCGCCTTGACGACGTGGGCGACGGTCAGGTCCGGGTCGACGGCGAGCGCGGCGTCGAGGTCCCGCAGGCCTTCCTCCAGCTTCCCGGAGTCGAGCTCGGCGCGCGCGCGCCCGAGGAGGGCCCGCGGGTTGCGCGGCTCGAGCCTCAGGGCGCGCTCGAAGCCCTCGGCCGCGGCGGAAGGCGCGCGGGCGCGCAACCGGGCCCAGCCGAGCTCGGCCAGGACGTCGGCGTCCTTGGGCGCGGCCTTCGCGGCGGCCTCGAGGAGGGCGCGAGCCTTCGCCTCCTCCGCCAGGTCGAGGAGCAGGAGCGCGGCGTCGGTTTGGGAGACCGCGTCGCGCGCGCGGGTCTTGGCCCGCGCCTCGGCCTCGCGGGCGGCGGCGGCGATGTTCGCCCGGGAGAAGTAGGCGCCCTCGGGGGCCTGGGCCAGGCAAAAGGCCGCGAACGCGGCCAGCGCGCGCGCGAGCGGGCTCATGGCGAGGGATCCCGCCGGCAGGAGCCCGGGAAGAGCCGGGTAAGCGCTAACCCTCCGCGCCGGGAGACGATCTCCCCCTTCGGGGCGGCCGAGATCGCGTAGTTGTAGAAGCGGCTGTCGGCTTCGGGCGCGCTTCGGCCGTACAGCGGCGCGGGGCGGTGGAAGTAGGTGTAGGCGCCCGTCCATTGCAGCTCGGCCGTTTCCACGCGGAGGCCGCAGACGTCGTTTTGGTCGTGGGCGTCGAGCAGGAGCCGGTTGAGGTCCCCGGGCTCGTCGAAGGCGCCGGCTCCGGGCGCGGCATCTTGGCCCAGGTCGGCCAGCGTGAGCCTCGGATAGCGGATGAGCCCCAGAGCGCAGGCGGCCAGGCATGCCGCGGCCGCGGCGCGGGCGCCGAAACGCGCCCCGACGGCCTCCAAGCCGATGCCGGCGAGCGCGCAGAAGAGGGGTAGGGCGGGCATCAGAAAGCGGATCTCCTTGTGGGGGATCGCGGCGTGCAGGAGGACGAAGGCGGCGGCGCTCCAAAAAAGCGCGGGCGCCCTGCGGGCCGCCGCGAGAGAAAGCGGCGCCAGGAGGATCAGCGGAACGCCCATCGAGGTCCACGACACGCGCGGGTAGTACGAGAGCGGCGCCGTCCCCTGGGCCGACGCGAGGCCCTCCAGGACGTTCGCGCGCAGGTAGACGGCGACGCTGCTAAACCAGCCGCCCCAGGTCAGCCGGTCGATCAACCCGAACAGGAACGCGCCGGCTCCAAGAGCGATCGCCGCGGCGCGCAGCGGCCGCTTTCCGCGCGCGTGGAGAGCGGCGAGCAGCCCGGGAAGGAATACCGCGCTTTGCAGCCGGAACATGCAGGCCAGGGCTGCGAGGGCGCCGGCGAGCGGCGCCTTCGCCCGCCCCAGCCGCGGCTCCGAGGCGAGGACGAAGGCCAAGAGGATCGGAAGGGCCGCCGCCGTCTCGCTCATCGCGCGCGGCGCGAAATAGATCGCGGGGCCCGAGAGCGCGAAGAAGGCCGCCCCGCAAGCCGCGCTCAAGGGCCCGGCTCCGTGGTTGCGCGCGAGGCGGCGGCAGGCCGCGGCGGTCGCGACGCCGACCGCGCAGAAGAGCAGCTTCGCGGCCGCGACGTAGATCCGGGGCGAGTCTCCCCCCGCCAGAGCGCAGGCTTTCAAGAACAGCGCCAGGAGGCCCGGCAGAGCCCAGTTGCGCGCGCCGTGGATGAATTCCTGGGGCAGGAGACCGTAGCCGAAGGCGGCGCGGTGCGCCGGCTCGAGGGTCTGGAAGATCTCGTCGGGCCAGAAGATTCCGTCGTCGCGCCAAGCGAGGCGCACCCGCAGCGCGGTCCCCGCAGTCAGGGCGAGCAGGAGAAGCGCCCGGCCCAGGCGCTCATCGGCGGCAGGCTTCGAGGAAAGGCGCTTCACTCGAAGCGGTAGCCCGAGCCGGTCACCGTCGCCACGCGTTTGGACGCCGGGCCGAGCTTCTTTCGGATATTGCGGATGTGCACCTCGACGGTGTTGTCGCGCAGGACCTTGCCCCACAAATTCGAGAGTATGTAGCTGCGCGACAGGGGCTTCGGCCTCAGGCGCACGAGTTCATAGAGGAGCTCGAACTCCTTGGCCGTGAGGTCCCGGATCACGGCGTCCCCGGCGCGCACCGTCCGGTTGCGGGGATCCATGGCGAAGTCGCCCGCCCGCAGGACGCCGCCCTCCTCCTCGCGGTAGCGCGCGCGCCTGAGGAGGGCCTGCGTCCATAGCTTGAGCTCCGCGGCCGGGAAGGGATTGACCAGGACGTGGTCCGCGCCGGCGGCGAAGGCCTCCACCTTATGCTCCAGGGCCTTCTCGGAGGTCGCGAATATGACCGGCGTCAGGCCGCGTGCCTGATGGCCGCGAACGCGGCGGCAGAAGGCCAGGCCCTCCTCGCCCAGGTCGATGAGGATCAGGTCCGGCGGGGCGGACTCGAAGAGGCGCCAAGCCTCGTCCGCCGTCCGGGCGCGCGCGCGGGAGCATCCCGGTCCAAGGGCCTTATCGACGATCTCGGCCACGGCGTCGTCGCTGCACGCGACCAGGGCTTTCATCGCTATTCGAGGCGGTAGCCCACGCCGCGTACCGTGACCAGGCGCGAGGCGCTCTGGGCCCCGAGCTTCTTGCGCAGGGTGTTGACGTGGAACTCGAGGGTGTTGGAGGTCCGGCTTCCCCCCCAGAGCCGCTCGATCAAATCCTCGCGGGAAACCTCTTTGGGGCGGGCGCGGAAGAGCTCCAGAAGAAGGCGATACTCCTTGTCGGTGAGGCCGGAGACGGGCTTGCCCTCCGAGGTGACCCAGCGCGTGTCGGGATCAATGGTGAGCTCGCCGGCGCTCATGCCCGGCACGCCGGCGTAGTCTCCGCTGGACCGGCGCAGCAGGGCCTCGACCCAAAGGATGAGCTCGGCCGAGTCGATCGGCTTGGTGAGGTAGTTGTCGGCGCCGGCCTCGATGCCCTCCGTCTTCTTCTCGAGCGCGGTCTCGCCGGTGAGCATGAGGACGGGCACGCGCCCGCGCTGGGGATGGGCGCGGATCTTGCGGCAGACCTCGAA
>DATLOS010000266.1:0-2121 GCA_035536155.1 Elusimicrobiota bacterium | reverse complement strand
ACCGGCCGCCGAACCCTCCGCCCTCGGGCCAGAACGGACGCCCCCGGGCCGAGCGCGGCGCGTCGCCGAGCCGGGGGACAGCTCGGCCGCCGGCCCGACCGGCGAGCGGCTCGCCGAGCCGGGGAGTACTGCAGACCGGCGCGGCGGCCCGGCCGCCGCTCGAACCCTCGGGCGCTCCGGCCGCTCTGAGGCCGGGACCGCGGCCCGCTGGCCCTCCCGAACGGCCGAACAGCGCTGGCTGCGCTGCCCGACCCGCCCCGCCAGGCCGCCCGGGCGACCGCCCCGTCCCTGATCCGGCGCCGGGACGCCCCGCGGTCCGCCCCGCTCCACCAAGCCGCCTGGGCGACCGCCCCGCCCCCGATCCGGCGCCAGGGCGTCCGCCCGGCCCGTCTTGTCCGCCGTCGGGGGGCGGCGCCGCCCTGTGCCTCGCGCGCGAGCTCGCGCGCGAAACAGACGCGTTTGCGGAGGGACTCGAACGTCTTTGGCTCGGACCAGAGACCACTCCGAGCCCCGCCGGTCCGGACCTCACCGCCGCGCTCGACGAGCTGTGGGCAGAGTTCGTCGACTAGCTACGCCATCTCATTGTTGGGGTTGTCTTCCGAGACGTCGTAGTCCGCGTGATCCCCCGAGAACGGATCCTCCGGCGCCTCCTCGCGCTCCTCAGTGAGGATCTCCTCCAGGACGTCCTCGCCGGCGTCGCCGACCTGGTCCGGCGGCGCCTCGTCGGTCTCGAAGAGCTCCCAGGCGAACGACCCGGGCTTCGAGAGCAGCCTTTGCCCCTGGACGATCCGCTCGGCCATCTTTTTGGCGAACGCGGCGCCCAGACCGCCCGCCCAGGCGGGCTCCGGCGGCCCCGGCTCTGCGGCCTTGAGGACGAGGCCGCAGAGGCTCTGGATGGCGAAGGCCAGCGCGTCGGCCGGCGAGCGGACCCGGCGCACCGCGCCGGCGAGGCGGTCGTAGTCCTCGCCCAGTTCCGGCAAGACCCGCGGCAGCGCCTCCCAGGCGTCCCGCGGCACGGCGGCGAGGAGCTCGGCCGCCTCAGGGCCCGGGCGCGCGAGACGCGCGGCGTGGCGGAGGCGGCTGTACTCGCTGAGGAAGAGCCGCACCTGCGCGTCCGCCGCGAAGATCCGCGGGTCGGCGGGGTTGTTGGGCGCGGGGGGCGGGTCGCGCCCCTCGAGGACGTCGGCGAAGTCGCGGCCGGCGGTCGCTCCGAGCGCCTCGAGCGCCGCCGGCGTGGTGCCGGCCAGCGCCGCCGCGCGCACCACGAGACTGAAGTCCGCCCGCCAGGCGCGCGCGGCCTCCTCGGCGGCGTCGGGCGCGGCGGGCTTGGCCGGGGGCGCCGGCTGGAACGCCGCGGGGGGCGCGCGCGCCACCCGGCGCTCCGCCGCGAAGTGCGCCGCGTGGGCCTCGAAGTACGCCCGCGCCTCGGCGCCGGCCGTCCCGCCGAACTCGCCCGCCGCGCCGGCCTGCGCCGCGGCCGCCGAGAGACCGCAGCGGGCGCAGCGGCCCTCCTCCCAGGTGTGGAGGTCGCCGCGCGGGCAGCGGGCCTCGTAGTAGCTGAAGAGCGCGCGCGCCTCCGTCCGCGCCCGCAGCGCCGCGGTGACCCCGGCCGCGTCAAGGTCGGCCAGCTGGCTCGCGCGGCGGCCACACGTCGCGCACCGCAGGTCGGCGAGCGCCGCGCCCGGCGGCAGCTGTCCGGCCGCGCGCGCCGCGGCCGCGCCCGCAGGGCCGCCCGCGATCTCGACCTCGCCGGCGCCGGGCACCTGGTACACGTAGGTCACGCGGCGGCTCCAGTCGTGGGGGCGGCCCTCCGCGTCGTACAGCGCGCCGATCGCCGCCGGCGCCCGCGCGGGCACGGCCACCGGCACGCGGGGCACGTCGTGCTCGGGGTGGAACGCTCCGCGCGCCGCGGCCGCGAGGTGGGTCGCCTCGCAGGCGCGCGCCTGGGCCAGGTCCTCGCGGAAGGCTGCGCGGGCCTCCTCGGTCGAGACCTCGCGGGTGTAGCGCGCGAACAGGCGGTAGCCCTCCGCGAAGGCGCGGCTGGCGCCGGCCGGCGTGCACCACTCGCGGCGCCCGGCCGGGTCGGGCGGCGGCCGGTACAGCGTCGCGAACAGGTTGGCC
>DATLOS010000265.1:0-2246 GCA_035536155.1 Elusimicrobiota bacterium | reverse complement strand
TCGGTCCCCTCGGCGGAGAGGATCTCCTTGAGCTTGGCCTTGAGCGCGTCGACGGACTCGAAGCCCAGGTCCTTGGCGAACTCCTCGTCCACCTTGGGAAGGACCTTGCGCTTGATCTCGGTCAGCGTGGCCCGGCAGACCGCGGGCTTGCCGCCGATCTCGACGGGAAACTCCTTGGTCTCGCCGGCCTTGAGGCCGAGCAGGCCCTCCTGGAGGCCCTGCACGGTCTGGTCGGAGGAGAGGTCGACGAGCTCCTGCTTGCCGGCGGCGCCCGGCAGCGCCTTGCCGTCGCGCAGGATCTGGTAGTCGATCACGGCGTAGTGCTCCTTGGCGAGCGGGGCGCCCTCGACAACCTCCAGGCGCGCGTTGCCCTCTTGGAGCTGGGTCATGCGCGCCTCGACGTCGGCGTCGGCCGGGGCGTAGCTCTTGCGCGAGAGCGCCAAGCCCTTGTAGCCCTTGGGCTCGAACTGCGGGGCGACCTCGACGTGGAGCTCGAAGGAGAGCGGGCTGGCGCCCTCCAGCTTCACCGCGCCGACCGAGGGCATGGCGACGGGGTTGAGCTTCATCTCCTTGAGGACCTGGGGCACGGCGTCGCGCACGAGGTCCTCGATGGCCTGGGCGCGGGCCTGGCCGGAGTACTGCTGCTTGATCCGCTCGATGGGAGCCTTGCCCGGCCTAAAGCCCGGGATCTTCGCGGAGAGCTGCAGGCGGACGATGGCGTTCTGCACCGCCTCCTGGACCTTGGGCGCGGGCACGTCCACCTGGAAGACGTGCGTGCAGCCTTCCTCCTTGAGCTTCTTCGCCGTCACCTTCTCCGTCGCTGTCCAAAGTGCCATGGGGCTCTCCCTTCCGGAGGCAAAGCGATCCTCCGCGAGCCCCGATTTTAGCAAAAGGCGCCTCTCATTTCCTCTCTACGGGCATCCCCCGCTTCTTCCACTCGTCGATGCCGCCGACGAGCTCCTGCGTCTTGAAGCCCTTCTGCGCCAGCTCCAGCGCCGCCTTCGTGGCCAGGTGGCAGGTGATGTTCCAGCAGTACGTCACCACGGTCTTGTCCTTGGACAGCGACGCGAACTCCTTGTGCAAGTCCTCCAGGGGCACGTTCCGCGCTCCCGGGATGTGCTCCGCCCCGAACGACTCCTTGTCGCGCACGTCCAGCACGACGACCTCGCCGCGCTCGATGCGCGGCTTGAGATCGTTGGGCGTGGCGTCGTAGGCCAGCCGCGCCGCGAAGTAGTCCGCGGCTCCGATCCGTTCCGCATTGATCACGCTCATAAATACCTCCCGTCATATTTATGATAGCGCGGCCCGCTCCGGCTCGAATCAAATAATGGGCGGGGGGGGACTCGAACCCCCATGCCTTGCGGCACACGGTCCTAAGCCGTGCGCGTCTGCCAGTTCCGCCACCCGCCCGAAAGACCCGTCAGCTCGACGGCCTCGCCGGCCCGGTCGAGACCGCCGGAGGCGCCGCCGAGGACGTCGAAACCGATACCGCGGGAGCGGCGGGCGGGGGCCCGGCGTGCGCGGGCACCTTGAGCGGCGCGCGCGTCTCGAAAAGGAGCCGCGCCCCTTGGGCGAAGTCGACCTCCTCCTTTCCCTTTATAATGGAGGAGACCCCTCCGGCGCCAGCCCCGGCGCCCGCGCCGATGATCGCTCCGGTCTTGCCCCCGAAGAGCACGCCCAGCACCGCGCCCTGAAGCGCGCCGCTCAGCCAGCCGCCGATGTTCTTGCCCGCGTGAGGCTCTCCGACGTAGGAGAGATCGTCCGTCTTGAGCTCGAAGGAGCGGCCGTCGAGCTCGAGGCTCTTGAGCGAGAGCCCCAGCTCCGAGCGTCCCTTCACGCGGCCGGAGGGCGTGACCTTCGTGAGCTCGCCGCGCACCGTCGCTCCCGGCGGGACCGCCACGGCCCCGCGCACCCACACGCCGTCCAGAACGCGGGCGCGGAACGCCTCGCCCGCCTTGTTCTTGCCGGTGCTCACCGGATCGACGAGCTCCACGGAGAGCAAAGTGCCGGAAGGGATCTCCACTTCAGGCTCCGGCTTGGGCTTGGCCGACCAGGCGGGCGCGGCGAGGGCTAGCGCGACGAGAATCCCTTTGAGTCGAGAGCGTTGGGCCATACGGGATTCGAACCTGTAACCTTGCGCTTAAGAGGCGCCTGCTCTACCGTTGAGCTAATGGCCCGTCGCGAGATAATATCACATTTTTCGTAACAACCGCGTAATCGTCGGCGCGCGGAGCCATGCTATACTG
>DATLOS010000264.1:0-5041 GCA_035536155.1 Elusimicrobiota bacterium | reverse complement strand
AATCCGCGCGCGCGTCCGTCGAGGCGCTCGCCGAAGCGGGGGCCGGGCGCAAGACCGCGCCCTCCGCGCCGCTCGTCGCGACGACGTGAAACTTGCCGGCGGGCAGGCCTCGGTACGTGACGGACTTGTCGTCCCACGCGGGAGCGGGCTCCGCGGCCGCCTCCGGCATCGTCACTCCGACGGTCATCGAGCCGAGCCCCTGGGCATCGAGGCTCATGGATTGTCCCGTGGCCAGCTCGGGGAAGGCCGTGAGGCTCGGCGTCACGCTCGCGTTCACCGGGAGCGCGAGACCCGCGGACGGGGCCGCGGCCGAGCTTCCGACCGAGGCGCGCGCCACCGCGGCGGCGTGCGCCTCCGGGGCGACGATTAAAAGCGCAGCCAACAGGCCGGCAAAAGCCCGATTCATGGCTCGCGATCCTAACAAGTAGGTCCCAGCCGGTTAGTAGGCCTTTCGGCTCGGGGGGGATAAAACATTGGACCCCAGCGCTTTAGGTCCTAAAGGCCTAATAATGACGCTTTGGCGGCGCAATGTTGTTATCATCTCGGAGATGCGGCAGATCATCCTCGCCGGGGCGCACCTCGGCTTTCCGATGGACCGCACGCCGCTCGGCGGCGGCGGCATGGTCGGCCTGCAGCTCGCCCGGGCTTGGGCGCGAGAGGGCGCGCGCCTGACCGTCCTCGGCGCCGGCCCGCAGGCGCCCTGGGACCCGCCGCCCTCCGGCGCCCGCTACGTCCGCCTGCCGTCCGAGGACCCGGCGCCGGATCTCGTGCGCCTCTCCGAGACCGGCTACGCGCGCTTCTGCCGCCGCTTCGAGGCGGCGACCACGGCGCATATCCTGGAGCCGGGGCGCTTCGAGCCTTCCCGCGCCTGCGTGGTGGTCAACGACATCTCCGAGAGCCCTGACCTGGAGCGCCTCGCGGCCGCCGGCTTCCGGATCGTGTCCATCTGGCACGTGGACGTGGTCGCCTACTTCAACCGCATGTACCTGGGAGGCCTGGTGGCGCCGGAGCGCCTGACGCGGGCCTTCACCCGCGTCCGGCGAGGCGGGCTGGGCCGGGCGGTGCCGCGAATACTTCGGCTGGTCTTCGAGAAGCAGGAGGCGGCGGTGCGCTTCAGCCGGCGCATCGTCCTGCCGTCCCGCGGGATGGCGGAGGTCCTCGCGGCCTGCTACCGGCACGTCGATCGCGGGATCGCCGCCAAGGCCATGGTTCTGCCTTGGGGCGGCTGGTCCGAGGCCTTCGCCGAGGAGGAGCTGCGGCCCGCGGCGGCGCGGCTCAAGGAGCGCTACGAGATCGGCCCGCGCACGCGGGTCCTGGCCACGCTCAGCCGCATCTCCCCGGAGAAAGGGCTGCACGTGCTCGTGGACGCCCTGCACGTCCTGGAGGACCGCGCCCCCGAGATCGAGGACCTGCGCCTCCTGATCTGCGGAGAGCCCGCGTTCATGCGCGGCGCGGCGTACTCGCGGCGCGTGCGCGCGGGTGCGGCCAGGCTCAAGCGCTTCCGCGTCGTCTTTCCGGGATATCTCGCCGGGCTCGAAAAGCAGTCCCACCTGCGCCTGGCCGAGCTCTTCGTCTCGCCGTCCCTGCACGAGAGCTACGGCCTGACCATAGTGGAGGCGCTGCGCGCCGGGCTCCCGGTCCTGGCCAGCGACCACCACGGCGTGGAGGAGATCCTGCGCCCGGAGTACGGCCGGATCGTCTCGTACGCCGGAGCCGGCCGCGCCGAGCGCATGGCCGGGGCTCTGCGCGAGCTCCTGGGCGGCGGAGAGCTCGCGGAGATGGGGCGGCGGGCCAAGGCCGCTTCGGAAGGGATGTCGTTCGAGGACGCCGCGCGCGCGCTGCGCCGCGCCGCCGAAGAGGAGGAATGACCGCATGAAGCCGCACTTGCGCCCGGGCATCCGGGTCGAGCTGCCGGTCGTCGTCAAGCCTTGGATGAAGCCGAACCTCGAGGGCCTGGTCCGGCACTCCTTATAGTCCACCTGGGCGATGGTCTACCACATGGAGACGGCGGCGCGGATGCTCCTGGCTCCTTATTTGGAAGACCATGAGGAAGCCGTGGGCGGCGGGGTCCTGGTCAAGCACCTGAGGCCGGCGGGCGTGCGCTCGCACCTGAGGGTTGTCTGCACTTTGGTGAAGACCCGGGGGACCCGGATTTACACGCGGTTGGAAGTGTTCTCGAAAAGTCGTAAGATCGGCGAAGGCTCCCACCTGCAGGTGGTGATGACGCGCGGCCGCTTCGCGCGCCTCCTGCGCGAGGCCCGGGAAGGATCGCGGCACGGGCACGGTTGAGCCGCGGGAGACGGGTTCGAGATGGCAGAGGCAGCGAAGAAGCGCAGAATCCTGGTCGCGGACGACGACAAGCACTGCTCGTCGCTCCTGCGCGATTTCCTGCAGGATCTCGGCTACGACGTCGAGGTCGTCGCCGACGGGGCGGCGCTCTACCGCGTCGCGCCGGAGATGCTGCCCGACCTGATCATCTCCGACCTCGACATGCCCGGCTTGAGCGGCGGCACGGCGCAGGCGCTCCTGCGCGTCTCCCCCGCGACCCGGGACATCCCCATCATCTTCGTCACCGGCCAGACCCAGGACCGCCAAGCGCGGCTCGTCGAGTTCCGGCCCGAGACCCGCATCTTCAGCAAGCCCATCGACCTGAAGCAGCTCGCCGAGGCGGTCAAAGCCGAACTGTCGTCCCGGTAGCGCGGTGGCGGAGCTGAGGAAGGTCGGCGTCGTCGGCACCGGCCCCATGGCGGCGGGCATCGCGCAGCTCTGCGTCCAAAGCGGGCTCGAGGCGCTCCTGCTCGGCGACAGCCTCGACGCGCTGGGCTGGGCGGAGGACGCGGTGCTGCGCGGCCTGGAGCGCGCCGAGCAGCCGGCCGCGTTCAGCCTCCTGCGCACGGCGACGGACCTCGGCCGGCTCCGCGACTGCGACTTCGTCATCGAGAGCGCCGCCGACGGGCTCGAGGCCAAGAAGGCGCTCCTGCGCCAGCTCGACGCCTGCCTTCCGGCGGGCTGCGCCATCGGCGCGCAGAGCGCGGTCCTGCCCATCGGCCTCTTCGCGGCGGCCGTCGAGAATCCCGACCGCGTGGTGGGCGTGCGCTTCTTTCCGCCGGTGCCGTCCTCGCGCCTCATGGAGCTGGCGCGCGGCGCCGGGTCCTCGGACGCGGCGGTCGCGTCCGCGGCGGCGCTCGCCGAGAGGCTGGGCAAGGAGGTCCTCCGCGTGAAGGACTCGCCCGGCTTCGCGGCCGCGCGCCTCTCCCGCCCTTTCTACCTCGCGGCGATGCGGCTCTTGGAGCGCGGCGCCGGGACTCCCGCGACCATCGACGAGGCCCTGCGCGCCAAGATGGGCGTGCGCTTCGGGCCGTTCGTCCTGGCCGACGCGGCCGGCCTCGAGGAGGAGCTCTCGGTCTCGGCATCGATCTACGACCTCCTGGCCCGGCCCGAGCGGCTCAAGCCCTGCGCGATCCAGGAGAAGCTCCTGGCGCGGGGCTGCCGCGGGCGCAAGAACAGCCGCGGGTTCTACCTCTACGGCGACAACGCCCCGGGGACCGTCAACCCGCTGCTCGGCGAGCTGCTGCCCGCGATGGGGTCGCGGCCGGCGCCGGCGGAGGAGATCTTCCGGGCCGTCCTCGGCGCGATCGTCGCCGAGGCCAAGACCATGGCCGAGGAGGGCATCGCCTCCGTGGGCGGCATCGACGCGGCGGCGCGCCTGGCGCTGGGCTGGCCGCGGGGTCCGTTCGAATGGGCGCAGTCGCTGGAGGGAGGCTGATATGGCCGAGCGGACAGTCGTGGTCGCGGCGGCGGCGCGAACGCCGATCGGGAAGCTGGGCGGGGCGCTGAGCGGGGTCCGCCCCGACGATCTCGGCGCCCTGGTCCTGCGGGCCGCGCTGGAGAAAGTCCCCGCGGTGAAGGGCGAGGACGTGGCCGACGTCTACATGGGCTGCGCGAACCAGGCCGGCGAAGACAACCGCAACGTGGCGCGCATGGCCGCGCTCCTGGCGGGCCTGCCCGACCGCGTGCCCGGCTGCACCGTCAACCGGCTCTGCGCCTCGGGCTTGGAGGCGGTCAACTCGGCCGCGCGCGCCATCCTGGCCGGGGAGGGCGACGTCTATCTCGCCGGCGGCGTCGAGAGCATGAGCCGCGCGCCATGGTCGTTTCCGAAGGCCGAGTCCGCCTTTCCTTTCGGCAACGTGACCGCCTACGACACCGCGCTGGGCTGGCGCTATCCCAACCCGCGCATGCAGAAGCTCATCCCGCTGGAGAGCATGGGTGAGACCGCGGAGAACATCGCCGGGCGCTTCCCGATCCCGCGCGAGGAGCAGGACGCCTTCGCCTTGGAGAGCCACCGCCGCGCCAGCGCGGCGAGGGACGGAGTCTTCAAGGAGGAGATCGTCCCGGTGGCGGTCAAGCAGCGCAAGGGCCCGGACCTCGTCGTGGACAAGGACGAGCAGCCGCGCGCGGACGCGAGCGCCGAGGCGCTGGCCAAGCTCAAGCCCGCGTTCCGGGACGGCGGCAGCGTGACCGCGGGCAACAGCTCCAGCCTCAACGACGGCGCCGCCGCCCTTCTTCTAATGGAAGCGGGCAAGGCCAAAGCCCTGGGCGTCGAGCCGCTGGCGGTGTGGCGCGGCTCGGCCGCCGAGGGCGTGGACCCGCGGGTCATGGGACTCGGGCCCATCGCCGCGACGCGCAATCTTCTGGGCCGACTCTCCCTCAAGATCGACCAGATGGACCTCGTGGAGATAAACGAGGCCTTCGCGGTGCAGGCGCTCGCCTGCGCCCGCGAGCTGGGCATCCCGCGCGAGAAGCTCAACGTCAACGGCGGCGCCATCGCTTTGGGGCATCCGCTCGGCATGAGCGGCGCCCGCCTCGCCGCGACCTTGGTCCTGGAAATGCGCCGCCGCAAGGCCAAGCGGGGCCTTGCGACCCTCTGCATCGGCGTCGGCCAGGGCTTGGCGACCGTCTTCGAGCGTCCCTAACGACGGTGTCAGGTCTTGCTTTCTTGCCTTTTTGACTTTTTGCCGCAGAACAAGTCAAAAAGGCAAGA
>DATLOS010000263.1:0-2459 GCA_035536155.1 Elusimicrobiota bacterium | reverse complement strand
CGCGTAGAGGGCCTTGAGCTCCGCGCCCTGGTACTCCGCGGTCCCGTGGACGTCCCACAGGGAGACGGGGACGTGGGCCTGCAGCTGGCCCTGTCCGGCCTGCCCAACGTAGACGGAGCCGCCGACGACGACTCCCGGGATCGGAGCGACATCGACGCGCGTCGCCCAAGCCTTGTCCTCGGCGAAGCTGTTCGAGCCCTCGGTGCGCCCCTCGCGCAGGGCGCTCTCCGCGGTGAAGCCGTCGGCGGTCGGGTCGGTCGTCGCGACGGCGGTCAGGCCGGCGAGAATATAAGAGCGGTAAGTGACCGGGCCGGCCCGGCCGAAGACGCCGACCCCGTTCTCGTGCCAGGTCGAGGGGATGATGTTGTTCTCCACGTTCGGGCGGAGGACCCCGTGGAACGCCGTGGGCTCGTGGGCCTCGTTGACCAGGCCCATGGGCACGATGACGTGGCCGACGCGGATGCCCAGCGGCTCGGAGAGCTTGAAGTCCAGGTAGGCCTGCTCGATCTCGACCTCGCCGCGGGTCTCGGCGCCCTCGCCGGAGCTGGCGTGCTCGAACTCGATCTCGGAGTTGAAGAGGATCCAGTCGTTGAACTTGTAGCCCACGTAGAACACGGCGCGGGCCAGGTCCGAGGTCGCGCGCCTGCCGGAGGGGTCCGCGTTCTGCTGGCGGCGGGAGAAGTTCTGGTAGTTGAGCTCGCCGTAGCCGCCGATGGAGACCTTGCGGGATGCCTTCTGGTAGACCTTGGACGCGGCGCTTCCCAGGCCGGGGACCGCCTGCGGGGCGGGCTCCTCGGCGGACTCTCCGAGCTTGAGGCGCTCGATCTCTTCCGTGAGCACCCCGACCTTGCGCTCGAGGTCCTGGATGCGCTTGTCGTCGGCTTGGGCGCGCGCGGGGCGGGCCAGCGCGAGCAGGGCGATTGCGGCCAAGTGCAGCGTCGTCTTCATGGTGTCTTCCTCTCTTTGGATCGTCGACGGACGGCGGGGACGGCTTGGCGGAGCAGGTCCGGATAAGGGGAGCAGTCGCCGGCGTAGCGGACGGGCCCTCGCTCCGGCAATTCGAGAGCGCAGACCGGAACGCCCGCGGGAAGGGCCGAGAGGCCGGCGATGTAGAGCGGCGTGTCCCAGGCGTCGGCCGAGGTGGCCGTGCGGGCGACGACGGTGACGTTCACGGCGCGGCGCACGGGCAGGCCCGTGCGCGGGTCGCGGATGTGGCCCGGCCGCTCGCCGTCGCCCGACGTCGACGCCGAGGCGTCTCGCAGGCCGAAGGAGAGCGCCGCGGCGCCCGCCGAAGGACGCAGGGCCTCCGCGGGCCAGGCGCCCAGGGCGAGGAGCTGGCCGCCGAAGTTGAAGAGAGCCGACGTCACGCCGTGGGAGCGCAGCGCGGCCGCGGCGGCGTCGAGCGCGTAGCCCTTGCCGATGCCGCCCAGATCGACGGTCGCGCCCGGGCGCAGGCGCACGCGTCCGTCCGGGAGGAAGCCGACGCTTTCGCAGCCGCGCGACTCCTTGGGAGACGCGTAAGTCACGTCGAAGGCCCCGCCCGAGGCGCGGCAGACGTCCACCGACAGCCGGAGCACGCGTCGCAGGTCCTCGGAAGCGGGGAACGGGGCGCCCGCGCCTCTAATAAAGGAAGACAGCTCGCTGTCCGGGATAAAGCCGCTCATGACGCGCTCGAGGCGGGCGATCTCCTCGAAGGCGGCGGTGATCGCTTCCTGCGCGCGCGGTCCTTCGGCCGTCACCGTGCATAGGGTGCCCATGAGGAGGCGCGCGCGGGTCTCGGCGGCGGCGGGCTGCGCCGTAATGAGAATCAGTCTCAATACGATCCCAAAAAAAATCACGCGGCCCTCTTCGCCCGGCACTCCGCGCAGCGGCCGAAGATCTCGTGGCGATGCCAAGAGGGCTCGAAGCCGAGCTTCTTGCAGGCTTTTTGCTGGATGCGCTCGAGCTCCGGCCAGCGGACCTCGAGGATGCGGCTGCAGTCCACGCAGATGAGGTGGTCGTGGTGGGGCCTCTCGAGCCCGACCTCGAAGCGCGCCGCTCCGCCGGCGCTGGTCACGTGGCTGACCAGGCGGCACTCCTCCAGCATGCGCAGGGTGCGGAACACGGTGGCCCGGCCGATGCCGTGCTTCTTGAGCGACTGGTAGATGTCCTCGACGCCGAGGTGGCGCTCGGCGGCCAGGAGGAAATCGAGGATGCGCAGGCGCTGGCGGGTCAGGCGCAGGCCGTGCTGCGTCAGGTACTCGGAGAACACCGCGCGCACGCGCTCCGTGTAGCCCTCGCGGCCGGCGGTCCAGGTGGGAAAGAAGACGAGCTCTTCGCGGTCCATTATTGATACGAGGTATCAATAATACAAACCGGCCGCGCGACTGTCAACACGCCGTCGCGGGACTAGCGCTTAGACGAGAGCATCTCGTCGATGGTCGCGCGGATCTCGTGGGCGTCGTAGCCGCGCAGGCGCC
>DATLOS010000262.1:0-3276 GCA_035536155.1 Elusimicrobiota bacterium | reverse complement strand
TTCCCTGGCCACGGTTTTCCCCCCCTGGTCGCACGATGGCGCCCAGGGGGAGAGCCCACCTCGCCGGGTTTCTTCCCGCGGGCGTGGCTTTTTCTACGACCGGCCGGGAATCAGGGGTTGGGCGCGGAGGACGCCGGTTCGCGGGCCTTGTTGGCCGCGACCTGGGCGCGGAGCGACTTCAGCCGCTTCATCCGCTTGCGGGCCATCTCGCGCTTGAGGGACGAGATGTGGTCCACGAACACCATCCCCTGGAGGTGGTCCTCCTCGTGCTGCACCGCGATGGCGAGCAACCCGTCGCAGTCCATCTCCTGCGCGTTGCCGTCCACGTCGTGGAACCTCACCCGCACCCGGGCGGCGCGCTCCACCTCCTCGGCCTCGCCGGGGAGGGAGAGGCAGGACTCCACGTAGAGGACGGTGCCTTCCTTGGTGAGGATCTGGGGGTTGATCATCGTGATCGGCTTGGACTCCGGCTGGCGGGCGCGGGTGTCCAGGACGATGATGTTGTGGAGCACGCCCACCTGCGGCGCGGCCAGGCCCACGCCGTCCGCCGCGTACATCGTCTCGAACATGTCGGCGACCAGGGTCTTGATCGAGTCGTCGAACTTGGTGACGGGCTTGGCGGACTGCTTGAGGATGGGATCAGGCCAGACCAGGATTTCGCGCAGCATGGCTTCAGTTCTAACCGCAGAGGCCGGCGCCCGGCAACTGCCGGTCAGTCCACGAGATTTCTGGCGTACTGAACGCGGAGGCGGTCGTCCCGGAGCACCAGCGCCGCCTCGGCGAGCGCCTCGTGGACGGACTGCGCGCGGCGCAGGAGCAGCGGGTCCGGGTGCCCGGCGAAGCGGACCGGGTGGAACTCGGTGGACAGCAGCTCGAACGCGCGGTCGATCTCGTCCCGGCCGGCCGAGCGCGGCAGCCCCAGCATGGCGAAGTAGTCGGAGTCCTGGATCTCGTCGAACTTGGCGTGGAGCCGCCGGACGTCCAGCTCGCCGGTGACGGCGGGGGCCTCCCCCACCGCCGGCAGCAGGTCGATCACCCGGAGCACCTTCAGCACGGCGATCAGGCGGACGGCCGCCTCCTGGCGCAGCCCGGAGCCCAGCACCAGCTCCTCCGCGGTGGCCTCGCCGTCGACGGCGCGGAGCAGGCGGCGCTCCTTCTCCGTCAGCTCCAGCTTCTCGGCGTCCAGGTCGCTGCGGAGCCGGATGGGGACGGCGCGGAGGCCGCCGGCCTCGGCCAGCGCCGCGTCCGGATCCAGCCCGCGGCGGAGGGCCTCCAGCAGCAGTTGCGCCGGTGACCGGGTGGCGGCGGCGAGCGCCACGTCCGGCGGCGGCGCGTCCGCGGAGAGCCGGTACAGCGCGCTCGGCTCGCTCAGCGCGTCCAGCGCCACCCGCTCCGTGTAGCGCTGCACCAGCGGGATGGCCTCGGACTCGCGGACGTAGCCGCGCTCGCGCAGCAGCGCCAGCTGGTCGGCGGGTGAGCCGGGATGGAGGAGGCGGAGCTCGGAGGCCTGGCGCTCGTCGATGAGGCCGTCCTGGCGGGCGCGGTCCAGCAGCGCCTCGTGCGGCACCGCGGAGTGGGCGCCGGCGAGGGCGCCGCCGTTGAGCCAGAGGATGCGCAGCGCGTCCTCGGACTTCAGCTCCAGGCGGACGTCGGCCTTGCCGATGACCAGGAAGAGGAACAGCTCCGCCAGCTTGTCGGTGGGGACGATGCCGCTGCGGGCGATCCGCTCCAGGGTGCCCTCGCGCCGGGGGACGGCGAAGGTGGCCGCGTCCGCGCGCTTGTTGGCCTCGCGGGCCTCGGCGCGCGCTTTCTCCGCGGCGGACTCCGCGGCCTGGCGGGCGCGCTCCTCCGCCTCGCGGCTCCGGCGCTCCGCCTCGGCCTCGCGCTGGGCGGCGTCCGCCTCGGCGCGGGCGTGCTCCGCCTGCGCCACCGCCTCCTCCACGGCGCGCTGCTGCCGGGCGCGCTCCTCCTCCACCAGCCGGGCGGCCCGCGCTCGCTCCTGCTCCAGCGCGCGCTGCAGGGACTCCTTCTCGGCCTGCAATTCCAGCGCGACGCGCTGGTGGGCCTCCAGCTCGATGGACAGCTTCTGGCGGCGCTCGTGCTCCTTCTTCAGCCGCTCGCGCTCCTGGGAGATCTCGGTGGAGAGGCGGTCGCGCTCGCCCTCCAGCTCCAGCGCCAGCTTCTCCCGCTGGGCGCGCTCCTGCTCCTTCTCCGCCTGGAGCCGGCGGGCCAGCCGCTCGCGCTCGGCGCGCTCGTGCTGGACCTGCTGCTCCGCCTCGGCGATCTGCTCGCGGGTGGCGCGGATCTTCTCCTCCGCCTCGCGCTGGGCGCGGGCCTCGGCCTCGGCGGCGTCCTGCTTGGCGCGGCGCTCGGCCTCCCGCGCCCGCTCGTCGGCCTCCTGGGCGCGGGCCTGGGCCTCGGCGGCTTCCTGCTTCGCTCGGCGCTCGGTTTCCTGCGCCCGCTCGTCGGCCTCCTCCACGCGGGCCTGGGCGTCGGCGGCTTCCTGCTTCGCCCGGCGCTCGGCCTCCTGCGCCCGTTCCTCGGCCTCTCGCTGCGCGCGCTGGGCGGTCTCCTCGGCGCGGGCCTGGGCCTCGGCGGCCTCCTGCTTCGCCCGGCGCTCGGCCTCCTGGGCTCGTTCCTCGGCTTCGCGTTGCGCCTGCAGCGCGGCTTCCCGGGCGGCCTCGGCGGCCTCGCGCTGGGCCTGGATCTCGGCCTCGCGGGCGCGCTCCTCCGCCTCGGCGGCCTCGCGCTGCGCGCGCCGGGCGGCCTCCTGGGCGCGCTGGGCGGCGGCCTGCGCGGCCTGCTCGCGGGCCGCCAGCTCGGAGAGGCGGGCCTCGGCCTCGCGGGCGGCGATCTCGTTGGCCGCGGCCTCCTCGGCGAGGGCGGCCGCCCGCTCGGCGGCGGCCTTCTGCTGCTGCTCGATGCGCTCGATCTCCTCCTGCGCGCGGAGCTCCGCCTCGGCGCGAAGCTCGGATTCGCGGCGGGCGCGCTCGGCGGCGGCCTTCAGATCCAGTTCGGTGTCTTCCACCGTGAACGGCTGGGTTCCAAAGCCGGGCGCGAGCTGCCGGGTGAACGGCAGGGCGGCGACATGCAGCAGCTCTTCGTCCTCAATAAAAATGCCGTGCAGCGTTGCTTTGGCGCAGGCGGCGAGTCGGGCCGCCGTCTCAATCGCTGCGAGGCTCTCCGTCGCTGCGTCGAACGGCACGACGACCCGCTCGATGCGGCGGCTCACGCCCGGCCGCCCAGCATCGCAACGCGGGCCAGCTCGGCCGCCGC
>DATLOS010000261.1:0-2348 GCA_035536155.1 Elusimicrobiota bacterium | reverse complement strand
CGCCAGAAGGAGATGAAGGTGAGCATGGCCGTGGTGAGCACCACGACCTCGGAGACACGGGCGGACCCGCGCTTCTGCCCGCCCTCGGCCATCAGACGGATTGCTCTTTCGAGCGGATCAGGGCGAGGACGGCCTCCGGCTTGGGGTCCTTCAGCATGTCCTCGATAAAGGCCGCTTGGAAGAGCGCCGACACGCCGCGCAGGAGATGGAGATGCTGGGTGAACGCCTCCTGGCGGTTGGGGGAGAAGAACATGAACATCGCCCGGATGGTCAGGTCCGGCTGCTTGGGATCCGGCATCCCCTGCGGCACCAGGCCGAGGACGGCCGCGATGCCCTCCAAGTTGTCCATGCGCGCGTGGGGCATGGAGAGGCCGGTGTCCAGGGTGGTGCTGATGCCCTGCTCGCGCTCGTGGACCTTGGCCAGGAAGGGCGCGGGGCTGCCCAGCTTGCGCTTCTCGCAGAGGCGGCGCGCCAAGGCCTCCATGAACTTGTCCTTGTCGGCCCCGACGGGGGCGGCGAGGATCAGGTCCTCCGAAAGGAGGCGGCTGATGCTCAAAGTCTGGGCGGGCGCGGCGGCGGGCTGCGCGGCGGGCGGCTCCCCCGGGGTTCCGGAGGCCTTCTTGCGCTGAAACCAGGGCATGAAACCCGAATATATCAAATTATCTATAATCCGGCCGATGGGGCCCCTGACCGGCGAGACGGTCGTCGTCCTGCGCCCGCGCGGTCGGACCGCTCCGCTCGTCGCGCGGCTGGAGGCCCTCGGAGCGCGCGTTCACGCGATCCCGGCCGTCAAGATCGAGCCGCCGCGCTCCTGGACGCCGCTCGACCGGGCGCTGCGCTCCCTGGGAGCCTACGACGCGATCGCCTTCTCGAGCGCGAGCGGCGTGGAAGCCTTTTTCCGACGGGCGGGCAAGCGGCCGAAACCTCCCGCGCGCGTCTTCGCGGTCGGCCCCGCCACGGCCGCCGCCTTGGCCGAGCGGGGCTGGAAGGCCGCGCCTGCGCCCCGCAACGGCGGGGGAGAAGCCCTCGCCCGAAGCATGGGCCGCGTCCGCGGCCTGCGCGTCCTCCTTCCCCGCGCCGAGAGCGGCCGCCGCGAGCTGGCCCAAGCCCTCCGCGCCGCTGGGGCCCGGGTCGACGAGGCTCCGGCCTACCGCACCGTCTTCGACCCCGCCGGCGCGCGCGCCATCCGCGCCTTGCTCGAATCGGCGGGCCACCCCTGGGTGGTCTTCGCCTCCGGCTCCCAGGTCTCGGCCTTCCTTGCCGCCGCCGGAGCGGGCGCGCGCCCCTTCTTCCAGCGAGCCCGGGCGGCTTCGATCGGAAGCGCGACCTCGGCCGCCCTCCGCCGCGCCGGCATCGAGCCGGCGCTCGAGGCTCCGGAGACTTCCTCGAGGAGCCTGGCGGCCGCGCTCGCGGCGCGCGCGGCGGCGGAGAAGCCCGACCTCCGCGCTCTCGAGACGACCTTGCGCGCCGCCCTTCTAAAGGGAGGCCGCGTCCTGCGCGAGAGCTTCGGCCGGGTCCGCGTGCGCTATAAGGGTAGAGGAAACCCGGTCACCGACGCCGACCACGCCAGCGAGGAAGCGGTCTTGAGGACCATCCTCGCCCGTTTTCCCGATCATGACTTTCTCACGGAGGAGCGGGCACCGAAGCGCACCGGCTCGCCCTTCCACTGGGTGATCGACCCGCTCGACGGCACGGCCAACTACGCGCACGGCTGCCCGAACTCCTGCGTCTCGATCGGCCTCGTCCACCGCGGCGCGCCGCTCGTCGGGGGCGTGTACGACCCGTTCCGAGACGAGCTCTTCCTCGCGCGCCGCGGCGGGGGGACGACCCTCAACGGCCGCCCCATCCGCGCCAGCGCGACCCGGCGATTGGAGCAGTCCTTGCTCGTCACCGGCTTCGCCTACGACCGCCAGAAGCGCGCGGCCTTCTACACGGCCTTTTGCCGCGACTTCCTCGAGAGCGGCCAAGACCTGCGCCGCAGCGGCTCCGCCGCGCTCGATCTCGCCTGGGTCGCGGCCGGCCGCTACGAGGGCTTCTGGGAGTTCCGCCTCAACCCTTGGGACGTCGCGGCGGGGATGCTCCTCGTCTCCGAGGCCGGCGGCAAGGTCACCGACTTCGCCGGCCGCCCTTGGTCCGGCGTCGCCGATTTCGGCGCCCAGACTCTGGCCACCAACGGCCGCGTCCACGGCCAGATGCTGCGAGTCATACAGAAGCGGCTCTAAGCCGCCGCGCGCGTCCAATTTCGCGTCGGCCGGACGTGCGGAGCGCGGTGAAATCCCGCAACCGCGCGGAGCTCGAGCGAGGCTAAATGCCGAGCGTTCCGGCCAAAGCGAGAATTGGACGCGGGC
>DATLOS010000260.1:0-3159 GCA_035536155.1 Elusimicrobiota bacterium | reverse complement strand
GTGGGTGTTGAACTTGGTCGGGGAGTAGTTGATCTCGATCGGGATCTTGGCCTTGCGCAGGTTGTTGACGCCCGCGATCATGGTGTCCCAATTGCCGTGGATGCGCATCTTGTTGAAGGTCTCTTTCGAGCCCCCGTCCATGCTCACTTGGACCGCCTTCACGCCCAAGTCCTTCAGGCGCTTGCAGTTGTCCTCGGTGAGGTAGTGGCCGTTCGTCTCCACCTTGAGCTGGACGCCGTTCTTCGTGACGTACTCGACCATCTCGAAGAAGTGCGGATGCACCATCGGCTCGCCGCCGGAGAAGGACATGTACGGGACCTGGCTCTCGACGAGCTGGCGCAGGACCTCGAAGACCTGGTCCTTCGAGAGCTCGTCCTTGAACGCCTTGCCGGGGCCCGACTCCTCGATGCAGTGGAGGCAGGCCAGGTTGCACTCGTTGGTGATCTGCCACGCCACGTAGAGCGGGGCGCCCAGGTCGCCCGAGCCGGTGTCGGCCGGGTGCGCGGTGGGCTCGGCCGTGAGCACGGGCGTGTTGCCCGGCCGGCGGACTTCCTTGAGCTCGGCCATTACTCCGTGACCAGGCCCTGCGTCCTCAAGGACGCGATGAACTCCTTGGCCTCTTTCTCCATGGCCCCGGTCTTGTCGTCGTAGCGGGCCTTGAGGCGCGTCACGACCGCCGCCTCGTCGCCGCCGGCCACGAGCTCCTTGACGACCGCCGCGCCCGTCGGGCTCAGCGTGAAAACTTTCTCGGAGCGGGTCTCGAAGAGGACTCCGCCGAACTTCTCCTCGCGGAACTTCACGTATTGGGCCAGTTTCATGGTGCGACCTCCGTGCGTATTCGCGTCCGTCTGATTGGGATCGTAGGATTCCCGCGCCGCGATCCACTCCATCTTGGAGCGGATGAAGGAGCGCAGGGTCTCGGCGTCGCCGGACTCCGAGGACTTCGCCTCTTTGTCGTCGGAAGCCTGGTACTCGCCGGAGCGCCAGGCCTTGTGGACGAGATCCTGGTATTTCGACATCAGAACTCCCTCCGGAACAGGAGCTCCATGAACATGCGCAGCTCGGCGGCGCGCGCCTTCTCGGGCAAGGCGTCGACGAGGGGAAGAAGGCTTTTCATGAGCTCCCTGGCTTTCTCGCGCGCGGCCTCGAGCTGGCCGGCGGACTCGAGCAGGCAGAGCATCTTCTTGAATTCCGGCTCGCCCTTGGGCTTCGCCGCCCATAGGCGCATGAACTCGGCGCGCGTGGCCTCGTCGTCCATGGCCAGGATGCCGGGCAAGGTGAGGCGGCCGTTGAAGTAGTCGCGGCCGGGCTCCTTGCCGGCGACTTCTTTCGAAAGCGTGAAGTCGTGGATGTCGTCCACGATTTGAAGGAGGATGCCGGCGCCGACGCCCAAGCGCCCGGGATCGGAGCGGCGATGGGGCAAAGTCGCGGCCAAGGACAGCGCCTCGCCCACCCACTCGAACAGGGCGCCGGTCTTGCGCGCCGCGACGCCGTAGTAGCCCTCGACCGAGACGTTGAGACTGCCCTGCAAGAACTCTTCTTGGATCTCGCCCACCGTCATCTCGCGCACTGCGCGGACCAAAGCCTCGACCGAGGGGCGGCCCAGGTCCATCGCCTCGGAGAGGCCCTCGGTGAAGGCGAGGTCGCCCATCAAGATGCCGGTGGTGCGGCCGAAGAGGGCGTTCGGCGTCGGCGCGCCGCGGCGGGTGTCGGCGTTGTCGATGACGTCGTCGTGGAGGAGGGAGGCGGAGTGGACGAGCTCGGCGGCGCGGGCCACGGCCTCGCTCGCCGCCTGGGGCACGCCCAGGGCCTCGCCCAAAAGGAGCGCGTAGCGCGCCCGCAGCATCTTGCCGGGCCGGCCGAGGTCGGAGGCGAGGTGGTCGCCGATGCGGCCGCCCAAGGCGGCGACTCGGCGCTCGAGCCCGGAACGCACCCGCGACAAGGCGTCGTCCACAGGGGCGAGAACGGCGTTCATCGAAGCGATTCTACTGTTTTCCCGACGGAGGGTCAAACGAGGTCCCGCCGCGGCTGAGGGCGAGCACGAGGAGGACGCCGGCGGCCGTGGCGAAGGCCGCGACCACGCCCAGCAGGACGGGGATGGAGACGCCCGGCAGGAAGAAGCCCGCGCCGTAGAGCATGAGGAGCGGCAGGAGGTTGAGGACGATCGTGACGATGTTCAGCTTGTTGAAGACCCGCGCGATCGCCGGGCGCGAGAGGCGCTTTTGGAGGAAGGCCTTCCATTGGACCAGGCCCGCCGCCACTCCAAGGCCGAAGAGGAACACCGTCGCCTGGGACAAGAGCGGGCTGCCCACCGCCAGCGTGGTCCAGAGGAAGGCCGCCGTGGCCGCCACGCCGAGCGCCGTCCAGCCCCGCGCCCGCAGGGGAATGCGCTCCAGGAGGCCCGGCGCGAAGGCGTTGAGCAGGGCGTAGACGAGGTTGCCCAGCGCGTAGAAAGCGACGAAGCGCCCGCCCAGGGCCCCGTCGTGGAAGAGCTCGAGCGAGAAGAAGGGCGAGAGCTGGTAGTAGAAGCCGTAGTGCACGCTCCAGAAGAAGAGGTAAGGCAGATAGAGGATCACCGGCAGGCGCTCCGCCAAGGCCTCGGCCTGGCCCGCCTCGCCGCCCTCGGCACGCTCCGGACGGTAGCGGATGAGGAGGAAGGGGATGGCGCTCGCGATCATCGCCGCCGCGCCGATCACGCTGAAGGCGCCCCGGCCCAGCACGTTGAGCAGCGAGCCGACCAGCATCGACGCCCCCATGTACACGGGGGCGACGACGACGTAGTACAGGGCGCCGGCGCGCTTGAGCAGGCCCTCGTCCTCCTGCCCGATAGTGCGGACGGTGATGTCCTGCTCGGGCACGCCGCGCAGCATCCCGTACTGGACGCCGCCCGCCGCCGAGAAGGCGAGAAGGTGCGCGTCGCCGATCCCCCCCAGCCACTGCGCCGCGGCCACCAACGAGGCGAACATGACGCCCATGGCGACGTTCGACCAGATGTAGGCGCTCTTCGAGGTCAGATGCCGCACCCACCAGGTCCCGAGCCAGCTGCCCGGGATCACCGCCGCCAAGCCGATGGCGCAGGACAGCGCCGTGAACTCCGGCCCGCGGTCGTGGGCGAAGAGCGGCACGAGGATGGTGCTGACCGCCTGCCCGATGGCCGAG
>DATLOS010000259.1:0-2867 GCA_035536155.1 Elusimicrobiota bacterium | reverse complement strand
CGAGGGACTCGATTTCCGCCCAGGCGAAGTCGCCCATGCCGAGCAGGCGCTTCTCCAAGGCGGTCTTCTCCTTGGCGGCCATCCGAGCCGCCGACTCATCCTTGCGGAGCCGGAGCGCCCGGAAGGCCTGCAGGCGCGTCCCCAAGACGCGCTCCGCGTCCTCCGCGGAGACCCGGCGGCTGCCGAAGACGTCGATGTGGATGCGCGCGGGGCGGCTCTCGGCGGAGGCCGGGACGCTCCAAAGCAGGGCCGCCGCGAGCCACGGGAGATTCGTCCTCATGGATTTTTTTGATTTATAGTATATTTGCCGCCGTGAATCCATTTCTGGTCGCGGGGGGAGCCGTCGAGGTGCTCGAGCTTCCCTTGCGCCGGCCCTTCATCACGGCGCTCGGGACCTTGACGTTGGCCCGCAACGCGGTGCTGCGGCTGAAGCTCCGGGGCGGCGGGCGCGGCTGGGGGGAGGCCTCCTCGTCGATCGTCAACCGGCATCTGTCGCCCTCGCGGCTGGCGGGCGTCCTGCGGCGGGCGCTGGCCCGCGCCGCCGGCCGCGACGCGCGGGACCCGCGCCTGGCCCGCTCGGTCTGGGCCTCCTGCGGGGAGGCCGCCTCGGCCGCGGCCGCCTTCGAGTGCGCGCTGCGGGAGGCCGTGGCGGCGCAATACCGCACGAGCCTGCGCGACTGGTTCGGCGGCGCGCTCGACCGGGTGGCGACCTCGATGACGATCTCCGCGGGAGCGCGGGAAGACGCCGCGGCCGAGGCGGCCGAGTCGGCCGCGGACGGATTTCGCGTCCTCAAGGTCAAGGTCGGCTCCCCGGAGGGCTGGCGCGAGGACTTGGAACGGACGTCCGCCGCGGCTCGGGCCGGTCGGCGCCCTCGCCTGATCCTGGACGGCAACCAGGGCCTCACCGAGGCCTCCGCCCTGCGTCTGCTTGACGCCTGCCAGGCGCGGGGACTGCGCGTCGAGCTCCTCGAGCAGCCGCTTGCGCGCTCGGACCTCCGGGGCATGGCGCGCCTCAAGCGCCGCCTCCCGGTCCCGCTCGCCGCCGACGAGAGCCTGCGCTCCGTGGACGACGCCCGCGAGATCCTGGACCGCGACGCGGCCGACGTGCTCAACCTCAAGGTCGCCAAGACCGGGATCGAGGCCAGCCTCGAGATCGCGGCGCTGGCCCGCGCCGCCGGCAAGCGCTTGATGATCGGCTGCATGCGGGAGAGCGCCCGCGGCCTTTCCCCGAGCGTCCACTTGGCCTGCGGGACCGGCGCCTTCTCCTTCATCGATCTCGACTCGGACGTGCCGCTGGGCGACGGCCAACCGCGGGGCGGCTGGCGCCGGCGCGGGCCGCTCTTGGAGACGGCGTGAGCGCCAAGCCCATCGAGCCCTGGCGGCGCCGCCTCCTCGAGGCGGGGCTCTTTTACGCCGCGATGATCTGGGGCGCCACCTTCTTCGTGGTGAAGGCGCTGGTCTCCCACATCCATCCCCTGGCCTTGGTGGGCTACCGCTTCCTGCTGTCGGCCGCGCTGCTGGCGCCGGCCGCCGCGCGCCGGCGGCGGCCGGCGGTCCTCCTGCGCGAGGGGATCGTGCTGGGCGCCCTCCTCATGCTGCTCTACGTCTCCCAGACCGCGGGGCTGGTCTTCACCACGGCGTCGAATTCGGGCTTCATCACCGGGCTCTTCATCCTCTTCGTCCCGGTCCTCCTGCTCTTCTCCGACAAGAAGCCCGGCGCGGGCCAATGGGCCGCGGTCTCGCTCGCCCTGGGGGGTCTCTGGATGCTCACGGGAGGCCCGCGCGGCTTCAACAAAGGCGACGCGCTGACCTTGATCGCCGCCTTCGCCTACGCGGCGCATCTCTTGGCGACCGACCGCTACGTGCGCACGGACGCCGACCCGCTCCTGCTGGCGTTCCACCAGTTCTGGTTCTGCGGCGCGGCCTGCATCCTGCTCGCCTGGGCGCTGGGGCTGCCGCTCGGGGTGGGCGACGCCCGCTCGGCCTGGACCATCGTCTTCCTGGCGCTGTTTCCGAACCTCTCGGCGTTCTACATCCAGCTGCTCGCCCAGAAGCACGTCCCGCCGATCAAGGTCTCGCTCATCTTCTCGCTGGAGCCCGTCTTCGCGGCGCTATTTGCCTGGACCTTGGGCCATGAGAGCGTGACCGCGGGCCGCGCGGCGGGCGGCCTGCTCATCGTGGCGGCGATGGTGGCGGGGGAGCTCAGCCGGCTCGACTTGATCCGGGGGCGGCGGCGCGAGGTCCTGCCTACCTAGAGAGCAGGATCGGCGCCGCGGGGACGGCCACGGCCCCGCCGTCGGTCGTGTGCACGGTCTCGCGCACGCCGTCCGGCCCCACGGTCGCCACCAGGTAGTGGTGGAAGCGGTCCTGGACCCCGCAAGGAAACAGCGGCGAGCCGCCGCCGCCGGTGAGGACGTAGCGCACGCCCTCGTAGTCCTGGACGCCGAAAGCGTGGATGTGCCCGAAGTAGACCCGGTCGACCGCCCGCCGGCTCATCAGGCTCGTAAACGCCTGGGCGCCCGCGCGGAATCCCCCGACTCCTTTCGCCCGGCCGTAGTGGGTCCAGGGGCCGAGGTGCGCGGGGGGGATGTGGGCGAAGACGATCTTGCGCTTGGGCGTGTCGAGGACGCGGTCGAGCCAGGCGAGCTGGCGCGCGGTCACGCGCATGAGGCTCGTGTCGACCGACACGAAGCGGGCCGCGCCGCGGTCGAAGTGGTAGTTGGTCTTGCCGAAGGCGCTGCGATAGAGGTGCGCGTCGCAGAAGCCGTGGGGAAAGCGGCGGTCGTGGTTGCCGATGACGGTCAGGTAGGGGACCGCGGGCGCCAGGCGGCCGAGGCCGCGCAGGAAAGCCACGAAGTTCCGCTCCG
>DATLOS010000258.1:0-2369 GCA_035536155.1 Elusimicrobiota bacterium | reverse complement strand
ATCCCTGGCGGATGCCGAAGTCGTAGCGATAGCCCGCGGCGCGCACGGCCGCGCGCACCCCCGCGTCGTAGGCGCCCGCGCCGTAAGGGTAGGCGAAGGCCGCGACCTCGCGGCCCAGGCGCTCCTCCAGGCGCTTCTTCGACTCGCGCGCCTCCCAGCGCACGTCCTCGAGCGGCAGGGAGGCCAGGTTGCGGTGGCGCATGGTGTGGGAGCCGAAGTCCACGAGCCCCGAGTCGCGCATGCGCTCGACTTGCCCCCAGTCGAGCATCCGCAGCCAAGGCTCGGTCGCGGGGTCGTGCCAGGCGTTGTGCGAGCCGACCGTCTCCACCACCAGGAAGACGTTGGCCTTGACCCCGAGGGCGCTCAAGACGGGGAAGGCCTCCTCGCAGTTGTTGGCGTAGCCGTCGTCGAAGGTCACCAGGGCCGGCTTCTCCGGCCAGGGCGCGCGGCCCTCGTCGCAGGCGGCCAGCTCGCCAAAGAGCATGGGCGTAAATCCCCGGCGCAGGAGGTAGCGCATCTGCCACTCGAACTCCTCGGTCTCGACCCAGAGGGCGCCCAGCTTCGAGCCGCGGGGGGGAGTCCCGACCTTGTGGTACATCAGCACCGGCAGGCCTCGCGCGGCCGGGCGCCACCAGTTCCAGCGCGCGGAGACTCCGGCGGCCGTCGCGGCGCAGACGCCCAAGGCGGTCGGGTTCATGATCGGGGTGGCGCGGGGACGGCTTGGGAGCGCTCCAGCTCCCGCAGTTTCACATATTTGAGGCCGGTGTGGAAGGCGGCCAAACCCGCCCACGCGACCCCGGGAACGCCGTCGAGGAGCCCCAAGCGCAGCACCAGGCGCACGAAGAGCTCCCAGGGCGGCAGCGCGAGCTGGAGGGGATGGAAACGCCGGCCCTGGGCCAGGCGCTTGGCCGCGGCGCGACTGGTGTAGGGCCCGAGCTTCGCCAGGTAGTCGCCCAGGTCGCGGTAGGGGACGTGGCGCATCGGCGCCCGCAGCAGGCCCGGCTTTCCGTCCAGGACGACGCCCTCGTGAAGGCCCGCCCCGCCGAAGCGCCCGCGCGCGCGGCGGAACAGGCGCAGGTGCTTCTCCGAGCCCAGGCCCCCGAACCTCATCCGCCGGCCCATGAACTCCACCTGGAAGGGGATCTCGAAGCCCGCGGGCGCCTCCGGAGACGCGATCGCGGCGCGGATCTCGGCGGCCAGCTCCGGGCTCACCCGCTCGTCGGCGTCGATGGAGAGGACCCACTCGCCCCGCGCCTTGTCGAGGGCCGCCTGCTTCTGGGCGGCGTAATCGTCGAAGGGGCGCTCGAAGACGCGCGCGCCCGCCGCCTCGGCCAGCGCCCGGGTGCGGTCGCGGGAGCCCCCGTCGAGCACCACCACCTCGTCGGCCAGGCCGCGCAGGCTCTCGAGGCAGGCGGGCAGGTCCCGCTCCTCGTCCTGGGCGATGATCACGGCGCTCAGCTTCACGATAGCGCCTCCTCGTAGACATCCTCCATGCGCCGGGCCGCCTCGGCCGAGCCGAAGCTCCGGACCCGCCGGCGGGCCTCCTCGGCGCGCCGCGCGGCCCCGGCGGGATCCGCCAGGCAGGCGAGAAGGGCGTCGGCCAGCGCCTTGGGATCGCGCGGCGGAGCCAGGAGGGCGCAGCTCCCGTCGGGCGCCGCCTCGGGGATGCCGCCGGCCCGCGTGGCGGCGATGGGGACGCCGCAGGCCATCGCCTCGAGGAGCACCGAGCCCATCCCCTCGCCCCAGGAGGAGAGCGCGAAGAGATCGACGGCGTGGAGCCAGACGAGCGGGCGCGCCTGCTGGCCGGCGAAGAGGACCCGGAACTCGACGCCCAGGGCGCGAGCCAGCTCCTTGAGCTCGCCCTCGAGCGGTCCCTCGCCCGCCAGGAGGAGGCGGCAGGGCCGGGCCGCCGCGACGAGGGCGAAGGCGCGCAGGAGCGTGGCGTGGTCCTTGTGCGGCACGAGGGCCGCGAGGCAGCCGATCCAAGGCTCGTCCAAGTTCAAGGAGAACTCGCGCGATAGCGCGGCGCGGGCCGCCTCCCGCTCGGCCGAGGTCGGGGGCCGCATCCAGTCCGTCTCCCCGGCCCGGCGCGCCTCCTCCTCGCTCAAGGGCAGGCAGTCCGGGACCACGCGGACGCGCCGGGCGGGCACGCCGTCCTCCACGAGGAGCTCGCGCACCGCCTCCGACACGGCGACGACGCGCCCGGCGGAGGCGTACTTGAGCCGGGCGCTCGCGGCCCCGCTCAGGCGGAAGTCCACCCGCCGGTGCGCGACCCGCGCGGCCCCTCCGAAGCGCGAGGCGAGGAAGGCCAGCGCGGCGGCGTGCCCGGTGTGGGCATTAAGTTTGGCGCCGGGGCGCCGCGCCGCGGC
>DATLOS010000257.1:0-7022 GCA_035536155.1 Elusimicrobiota bacterium | reverse complement strand
GCCGGCGGTGCGCTCCTCGTGCTCGCGATCCCAGCCGATGGGCAGGGCCAAGACGAAGGAGGCGGCGAGCTTGACGAGGCGCAGGACCGAAGGCTCCATGATCGTACTCTAGCGCATTTTGCTACCTTAGAGGCGACACTCGGCGACCGGCCGAGGCGTCTATACGGACATGGCGAACACCAAGACCTTTCTCCTCCTCGCGGCCTGGGGCTGCCTCTGCGCCTCGGCCGCGCGCGCGGCGGATCCCCCCGCCGAGGTGCAGGCCGCCTACGAGTCGGGCGATTACGCCCGCGCGGCGAGGCTCCTCCAAGAGGGCGCCGAGAAGGGCGACGCGAAAGCGCAATACGGGCTAGGCGTGATGTACGAGCACGGCCGCGGAGTGGCGCAGGACGCGGGGAAGGCCGTGCGGTGGTACCTCCGCTCCGCGCTCCAGGGCTACGCGCCCGCCCAGAACAACCTCGGCTACCTCTACTTCATCGGAAAGGGCGTCGCGCAGAGCGACAAGCAGGCCTTCGAGTGGTACACGAAGGCCGTCCACAACGCCGCGCAGGGAGGCTGGGACAAGTCCCTGGCCTGGGGCAATCTCGGCAACATGTACTTCTGGGGCCACGGGGTCTCGAAGAACTATCCCGAGGCGGCGGAGTGCTACCGCAAGTCCGCGGAGATGGGCAACCCCTATTCCGCCAACAACCTGGGCTATCTCTACGAGCACGGCATGGGCGTGAGCAAGGACGCCGCCCAAGCGGCGTCCTGGTACCGGAAGGCGGCGGAGCGCGGCTCGCCTTTCGCCCAAGGCAATCTCGCGGTGATGTACGAGTCGGGCCGCGGCGTCATGCGCGACTACGTCGAGGCGCACAAATGGTACCGCGAGGCGGCCGAGCACGGCAGCGCCTTCGCGCAGTACAAGCTGGGCCGCATCTATGAGCGCGGCTTGGGCGTGTCCAAGGATCTGGTCGAGGCCTACCGCTGGTATCTCCTGTCTTCCCGCGGCGACGACAAGCCGGCGGCGGAGAGCCTGGCGCGTCTGCGGACCGTGCTGACGCCGGCGCAGATCGAGGAGGCGACCCGCCGCGCCGCCTCCACCCCCTCGGGCGGCCATGGTTAAAGGCCTGCTTCTCGGGGCCCTGGCCGCGGCGCTCGCCGCCTGCGCGGCGCCCGCCTTCGTGATCGTGAGCCCCGACTACGACGCCTCCAGGGTTCGGCGCGTGGCCTTGCTCGCCTTCGACGACTTCCCCGGCGCGCCGGGCTCCGGCGAGATCGTGGCCGGCACCTTCGAGAAGTACCTCCTCCTGGGAGGCTACGGCTTGGTGGAGCGGCGCCGGGTCAACGAGCTCCTGCGGGAGCAGGCTTTCCAGTCCTCGGGGGCGGTCGACCCGGCCACGCTCAAGCGCATCGGCCAGCTCCTGGGCGTGGACGCGCTCGCCTTCGGCGGGGTGAGCGACTTCTCCAACTCCCGGGACCAGACCGTGATCGTGGACATGCCCCAGGAGCAGAGCGAGCCGATCTACGGGAGCGTGGAGACGGTCCAGCGCAGCGGCGACACCATGGTGAGGACGACGCAGAACGTGGTGACGGGCTACGCTTACCGCCACACCAGCCGGCCCGTCGCCGAGGTGGAGACGATCCCCGCCCGCGTCGGCGTCTCGGTGCGCCTCGTCTCGGTGGACACCGGACAGGTCCTCTGGAGCGGCTCGGCCTCGAGCTCGGGCTCCGACCTCGCCTCCGCCGCCGAGGAGGCCTCGTCGCAGATCATGCAGGCCGTCGCCCGGAAGCTTAAAAAGAGGGCTTAGGACGGTTTCGCGCCCGCGCCGAGGCCGTAGAGCCCCGCCGCCAGCGCCAGCTGGTAGCCCACGGCGTGCATCAGGTAGTAGAGCCCCTTCGTCCGGATGTCGGTCGAGGAGGCCTCGAAGCCCACGTGCTCGAGCCAGTGCTGCGGGAAGGCGGTGGCGATGTAGTTCGGGTCGCCGGGCAGGATGACCTTGGGCAAGGTCCGGCGGATGAAGGCGACCTCGATGCGGTGGATGAGCGGGTTGTGGCCGATCATCAGGTTGGCCAGGTTGTTTTCCAGCTCGCCGATCACGTCGAGCGACCCATCGGGCTTGGTGCGGGCGTAGTGGTCGTCGCCGGCCATGTAGATCACGCGCATGGGCTGGAACGGGTTGAGCGCCATGATGCGGAAGACGTTGAGCTCGCCCTTGAAGTTGGTGCCCTGGGCGATCCGCGAGTGCCCGAAGAGCCCGCCGAAGCGGGCCAAGGTCGCCTCGAGAATGGGGATCCGGGTCTGGGCCGGCGTCATCTTGGGCTTGCGCGGGTCGTCGCCCGCGCCGACCCACGTCACCATATCGGCGCCGAACTGCTGGGCGGCGTTCAGGCCCACGAGGAGGTGGCCGAGTTGCATGGGGTCGCCCGCCACGGGGTAGACCGCCAAGGTGATCTCGCGTTCGCCGGGCTGGTAGAGCGGGTCGCGCTCGTCGAGGCGAAGCTGCGGCCGCGGGACGGCCCGGCCGCCGTCGACATGGTCGGCCCAGCCGTCGAGGGCGGCGGCGGCCTTGCCCAGGACGTGTTCGTAGATGTGGGCGTCGTACGGCACGCGGTCCGCCATATCGAGCATGTCCGCGGCGAAGTTGCCGAGGATGTCCGCGGCCAGAGCGTGGCCCGGGTTCAGGTTCGAGTCGCCGCGCTTGAGGCCGAACGCCGCCTCGAGGACCTGGAAATGCTCGAGAAGACGGCGCGTGTCCTGGCCGCGGACGCTTTGAAGCGGGACGCCGTCGGCCTCCGCGCCGGGCGAGCCGGAGACATGGGCGCCGCTCTGGGAAACCGTGACGACCGAGGCCGGGTTCGCGGCGGCGCCCGCGTGGACGTCGAAAGTCGTCGCGCCCGCGGGCGATTGAGCGGGCGCCGCCGTCTCGGCGGCCGTAGCGCGGAGCTCCAGGCCCGCCGTGGCGATCTCGGCGAGCACGCCGGTGGGCGGGAGGGCGACCTCCGGCATCGCGCCGACGAGCGGCGCTCCCGAGAGGCCCGCGAGAGCGCTCGGATCGGCCGCGAGCGCCCCGGAGGCGCCGGCCGCGGCTCCCGCGTTGAGGGGCGCGCCCGGGCCGACGCCGGCGGAGGCGCCGGTGTTCGGGCGGACGACGTTGGTCGCCGCGCACGGGGCGCAGAGCGATCCCAGGAAGGCGAGGATGAGGGTGGCGGTCGAGCGGTGCCAGGCTTTCATATTATTAAGGATACCACGGCTCCCCCCCGCCGAGAAGAGTCGAAAGGCCCGCGCCGTTCCTGGGCCGATCGGGTTCGCTAGGGAACGCGCTCCGCGGGGGCCCGGGGCGGGGCGTCCTCGGGGCGGGTCCAGTAGTCGTCGAGGGCGCCGAGGAGCAGGATCGCCATCATGAGGAAAGAGGCCGCGGCGGCCAGGCGCTGGGCCCAGCGGGAGCGGCCGAGCTCCATAAAGATCAGGAGCACGAGCGCGGTCTTGGCCGCCGCGGCCGCGAGCGCGGCGGCGAGAGCGGCCGGGGGCGCCAGCCGGGCTCCCGCGAGGGCGACCGTGAGCGCCAGGAGAGCCAGGAGCGCCAGCCAGGTCCCGAGCAGGGCCTTCATCGCGCGCTCCGAAGAAGGTACAGGAGCGGAAACAGCCAGATCCAAACGACGTCGACGAAGTGCCAGTAGAGCCCGACGTTCTCGACCAGGGCTCCCGGCTCGCTCCCGTCCGCGCGGCGCAGGCAGGAGGCGCCCGCCGCCCCGACCGCCGCCAGCCCGACGATCACGTGGAGGGCGTGCAGCCCCGTCAGGCAGAAGTAGAAGGCGAAGAAGAGGCGCTCCGGCCCGGCGCCCGCGAAGGCGGGGCCGGGCCA
Source organism: Elusimicrobiota bacterium (assembly GCA_035536155.1). GTDB lineage: Bacteria > Elusimicrobiota > Elusimicrobia > UBA1565 > UBA1565 > DATLOS01. The sequence continues at coordinate 3,177 of DATLOS010000257.1, read as the reverse complement.
CAGGCCGTCGCGGACGTGCCCCGCGTATTCGACGCCCTTCACCGCGAGGAAGGCGCCGCCCATGAGCCCGGTGGCGAGCAAGGCGCGCGCGGCGGCCCGGGCGCGGCCTTCCCGCGCGAGATGGACCGCCGCGGCCATGCTCAGCGAGCTGGTCAGGAGGACGCCGGTGTTGAGCGCGCCCAAGCGCAGGCGCATGCGCCCCGCGGCGAGCGCGAAGGCGCGGGCGTGCGCCCAGCGGTAGGCCGAGAAGGCGGTGAGCAGCGCGCCGAAGAAGAGCACCTCGGTCGCGAGGAACACCCACATCCCGAGGCGGGCAGCGTCGAGCTCCCCGTCAGAGCGCGTCGTAGTCATAGGCCTCCCAGATCACGGCGGGCGGCGCGTCGAAGTTCTCGACGGGCGGCGGGGACGCGGTCCGCCACTCGAGGCCGGTGGCGCCCCAGGGGTTCTCGCCGGCATCCCGAGGACGGCGCAGGCTCCAGGGGAGGTAGAGGAGCGGGAGCAAGTAGCCGACGCCCAGGATGGACGCCCCCGCCGTGGAGAGGACGTTGAGGACCTGATACTCGGGAGGATAGGCGTGGTAGCGGCGCGGCATCCCCAGGTAGCCGAGCAGGAACTGCGGGAAGAAGGTGAGGTTGAAGCCCGCGAAGATCAGCACCGCCGCCCAGCGCCCGAAGCCGTCGGGGTAGGAGCGGCCGGAGATCTTCGGCCACCAGAAGTGGATGCCGCCCAGATAGGCCATCACCGCCCCGCCCACCATGATGTAGTGGAAGTGGGCGATCACGAAGTAGGTGTCGTGGACGTGGACGTCCACGCCGAGGGCGGCGAGGAAGAGGCCGGTGAGGCCGCCGACGGTGAAGAGGCCGATGAACCCGAGCGCGTAGAGCATGGGCGTGTCGAGGCGTATCCTTCCGCGCCAGAGGGTGGCGGTCCAGTTGAACACCTTCACGCCCGAGGGCACGGCCACGAGGAAGCTCAAGAGCGAGAACACCAGCCCCGCGAACTCCGACTGCCCGGACACGAACATGTGGTGGCCCCAGACCAGGAATCCCAGGGCGGCGATCGCGAGGGAGGAGCCGGCGACGAAGCGGTAGCCGAAGACGGGGCGGCGCGCGAAGGTCGAGACGATCTCGCTCACCACGCCCATCGCGGGGAGGATCATGATGTAGACGGCGGGATGGGAGTAGAACCAGAAGAGGTGCTGGAAGAGGACGGGGTCCCCTCCCAGGCGCGGGTCGAAGATCGGGACGCCGAGGACCCGCTCCACGCCGATCAAGGCCAGGGCGATGGTCAGGACCGGCGTGCCGAGAAGGACGATGACGCTGGTGGCGTAGAGCGACCAGACGAACAGCGGCAGGCGTCCCCAGGTCAGGCCCGGGGCGCGCATGCGGTGCGTGGTGACCACGAAGTTGAGGCCGGTGAGGATCGAGGAGAATCCGGCGACGAATATGCCCGCGGCCATCAGCGTCACGTAGCCGTTTGCGTAGGCCGTGCTGTAGGGCGTGTAGAAGGTCCAGCCGGTGTCGACGCCCCCCGCGACGGCGGCGCCCAACGTCAGCGCGCCGCCCGCCATGAACACGTACCAGCTCAGGAGGTTGAGCCGCGGGAAGGCCAGGTCCTCGCAGCCGAGCATCAAGGGCAGCAGGAAGTTCCCCAGGACCGCCGGGATCGACGGGATGAGGAAGAAGAATACCATGATCACGCCGTGCAAGGTGAAGAGGCGGTTGTAGGCCTCGGCGGAGACGAGGTCCGCCTCGGGCGTGAGGAGCTCGAGCCGGAAGAGGACCGCGGCCGCGCCGCCGATGAAGAAGAAGGCGGTGACCGCCGCGAGGTACAGGATGGCGATCCGCTTGTGGTCGCGGGACAGGAGCCAGGAGCGGAGTGTGCGGCCCGCGTCGAGGTAGCACGCGCTCACAGGTCCTCGCCGCGCCCTCGGCCGAGCGCGCGGAGGTACTCGAGGATATCGGCGAGCTCCGCCGCGGAGAGGCGGCCCCGGAAGCCGGGCATGACGTCCGGATAGCCGTACACGAGCTTCGCGCCGGGATCGAGGATCGATTCGCGCAGGTAGCCGTCGTCGGCGAGGACCACGCGGCCGTCGCGCAGGCGCACGGCGGAGCCGGCGACGCGCTGGAGCGGAGGCCCCTTCCCCCCCGCCTTCGCGTGGCAGGAGGCGCAGGCTCGCCGCTCGAAGAGGCGGCGCCCCCTCTCGGCGGGCCCCGGCGCCGGGCCGTCCTCGCCCGTCTCGCTGAGCCAGCGGCCGTAGGCCTCCGGCTCCAGCGCCACCAGCGAGGCGCGCATGCCCGCGTGCTCGGTGCCGCAGTACTGGGCGCAGGCCACGGGGTAGGTCCCGGGGCGCTCGACGTCGAACCAAAGCGTGGTGTCGCGGTCGGGCAGGACGTCCTGCTTGATCCGCAGCGCCGGCACGAAGAAGCTGTGGATCACGTCCTGCGACGTCATGGCCAGGCGCACCGGCCGCCCCGCCGGCACGTGGACCTCGTTGATCTCGCGGCGGCCGGAGGGCTGCTGGGCCTTCCACATCCAGCGCTGAGCGACGACCCGTATCTCCAGCGCGTCGGGCGGAGGCCGGCGCTCGCGCACGTAGAGGCGGGCGCCCCAGGCGAAGAAGAGGAGGCCCAAGGCGGTCGGGCCGAGGATCCAGAGGGCCTCCAGCGCGGCGATCGCGGGCGGCGACACCGGCGGCCGGGGCGCCGCGGAGCCGGCGCGGTAGCGGACGCAGAGGTAGACGATCGTCCCGGCCACGCCCGCCGCGATCGCCGCGTCGGCGCCGAGGATGGCCGATGCGAGCGAGTCCACGGCCCGCGCCTGGGCCGAGGCCGCCGGGGGCAGCAGGATCACGCCCGGCGCTCCCGACGCAGCGACCGGACGACGAACGCGGCCAGCGCCGCCGCGCTCGCGGCGGCCAGGCCGCGCAGGAGCCCGAGGACCGCCGCGGTGTGGGGCGCGGCGCGCGGATCGTAGCGGAAGCAGAGCAGGAGGGCGGCGTCCACGATGGCGCCGAGACGTCCCTCGCCGGCCCGCTCCAGCGCCCGCCCCAGGTCGCGGGCCGAGTAATCGACGCCGAAGAAGTAGCGCACGATCCGGCCGCGCGCCGTGACCACGACGAGGCCGGGGATGTGCTCGAAGGCCGCGCCGTCGCGCCGCGGCCGAAGGCCCAGGGAC
>DATLOS010000256.1:0-5576 GCA_035536155.1 Elusimicrobiota bacterium | reverse complement strand
TTTCGTCGATCGCCGCGCCTCAGCTCGGCGCCTTGCCCGCCGAGGTCTCCGCGGCGGCCGTTCCGGCCGCCTCCTCGGACGCGCCGCTCGCCGCCGTCCAAGCCGCCCCCGCCCAGGCCCGCGCCGCCGCCGCGGCGGTCTCCGCGCCGGCCGCCGCCGCCCCCGCCCCCGGAGCCGCCCTCACCGTCGACTCCGGCGACGAGAAGGCCGCCATCGAGACGCGCACCGCGCCGCAGGGCTTCGGCTCCCGCGTGCTCCGCGCGATCCGCGCCTTCCGCCCTTCCGCCTCGATCGAGGCCGCCGCCGATTCTCCGGCCGAAACCACGTCCTCGCCTTCTCGCGCGTCCGCCCGGAGCCTGGCTCCGAGCGCGGAGCAGCGCTACCCGGTCCGCCCGGCCCAGCCCGCGCGCCCCTCCAGCCCCATCAGCCGCCCGCGCTTCGCGATGGGGATGGCCGCTTCCGTGCTCGCCTTCATCGGGAGCATGGTCGCGGTCGTCCAGCCCGCGCCCGCGCAGGCGCCGATCGCGCCGACCGCCTTGGTCGCGCCGCTCCTGATGACGGCCCTGCCCGGCGCCGAGGCCGGCGAGGCCGACTACTACCAGAGCAACGAGCTTCGGGACATGAACGCGCTGGTGAACGCCTGGAAGGCGGACGTCCACGTCTACGTCCTCGGCCGCCTGCCTTCCGACGTCCGCGAGTCCGACCTGCGCGCCCTGGAGGCGCAGCTCAAGGGCACGCACTGGTACGCCGTGATCGCCCAGAACATGAACAGCGCCGAGTATAAGGACGTCCACGGCGCCAGCCACACCGGCCAACAGGGCCTCGACTACGCCATCGGCCGCGGCATCGGGCACCTTTCCGCCTTCGAGGCGCTGAAGCACCCCAAGAGCGGCGAGAGCGACGGCGCGGTGGTCGGCATCTACCTCGAGAACCGCAAGCTCTTCCTGCGCACCTCCGCCGCCCACGACTCCCGGGGCATGAGCGGCGAGACCCAGTTCGCCGGAAACCTCGACCAGTGGGCCAAGAACGCGATGCGCAACCAGGGCCCGCGCGGCATCCCGGACGCCGTGCGCGCTACGGCGGAGAACATCGACGCGCGCTTGAACCAGCAGATCGAGCGCGAGGTCGCGGACAGCCAATCCTCCGTCGCCCGCGCCTCCGCCAAGCTGGCCGACCTTCAGCGCCGTGCCCCGGCCTTCCAGAGCGCGCATCCCGGGCAGAAAGCGGCCCTCGCCGGCGTGGATCTGCCGGCGCTCGCGGCGAGGCTCGCTTCCGCCGAGGCGTCCCTCAAGGCCGGCAAGCTCCAAGAAGCGGCCGCCGCCGCCGGCGCGGTGGAGACCGCCGCCGGCTCCGCGCTTTCCGCGATCGATGCCTACGAGGGGAACTTCACCGCGGCGACCGCCGCGCTGGGGCTGGCCGAGACCCGTCTTGCCGACCTCGCCGCCAAGTCCGCGGCCTTCAACAAGGCTTATCCGGGCCTCACCGGCGACTTGGCGCGCGTCGACCTCCCCGGCTTCGCCGCCCAGCTCGCCGCGGCCAAGGGCGAGCTCGAGGCCGACCCCGCGCGGGCCGCGTCCCTCGCCAAGACCCTCGAGGGCCGCGTCACCCAGCTCACCGAGGCCATCGCCCGCTATCCCGCCGCGGGCGGCCAGCTCCAGCTCGCGGAAAAGCGCCTCGCGTATCTTCAGGGGCTCGAGCGGGCCGATTCCGCGCGCATGGAACTCGTGGAGGCCAAGCAGGCTCTCGCGGACGCGTCCAAGGCCTACGCCGCGGGCGACTCGTCCTACGCCGCCTCTCAGGAGCGGGCCACGGGCTCGCTCGACGCCGCCGAGCGGCAGATCTCGGACGCCGACGCGGCCGCCCGCGCCGCCGCCGAGGCCGCCGCGCAGGCGGCGATGCTTCGCCGCTTCTTCTTCTGGCTCTTCGCCGTCCTCGCCACCGGCGGGACGGGGCTCGCGCTCCTCCTCATGAACCGCTCGGTGCAGGGAGCCAAGGCCAAGGCGCGCGCGCTCCTCGACCAGTGGGACGCGGCGCTCAACGCGAAGATCGAGGCCGTCCAGGGCGTGGCCGCCTCGGGCAAGACCGCGGACGAGGCCCTCGGCCTCGAGGGCAATTACGGCGGCTACATCGCGCCGCGCCTCGAGACCGCGACCGGGGAGACCGCCACCATCGTGAAGCAGGCGCACGCGGCCAACGGCTGGATCCACATCACCCTCGCGATGGCCCAGTCGCGCCTCGAGAAGTTCCGCGAGCTCATGGCCCCGAAGGCCTGGGTGAGCGGGCGCTGGTGGTACAACTTGGTGCGCCCCGGCAACTTCGACCGCGCGCTCAAGTTCGAGAGCGAGCAGATGGCCTTCGACCCCCTCGATCAGGACTTGATGGCCGAGCTCTTCGGCGCCAAGGGCCGCACCTGGGAAGACAAGCTCCTGGGAAAGGCCGGGGACTACGACAAGCTGACGGGCAGCTTCGAGCAGATCGTCGACCAATACAACGCGAACGCCGAGACGGTCCTCAACGCGATCAAGACGATCCGCGATTCCGTCCAAGGCCTCGGCCCGAAGCTCGAGGCCGCCGAGGGCTCGATCGCGGCGGCGGCGGCCCGAAAGGCGGCCGTCCAGACCGGCGAGCTCTTTCTCATGCCCTCCTTGTTCGACGCGGCCCTTCCCGCCGCGACCGCCGCCGTTGCGGAGGCGCGCAAGGCCGCGCAGACCGATCCGGTCGGCGCCTACAAGACCGCGGACAAGAAGGCCGCGCGCATCGCCGACGAGGCCGGCCGCTTGGCCGACCTCGTGACCGCCTCGCGCGCGGGCGTCCTGGCGCAGGTCGACAAATCCGCCAAGGCCCTGCAGGCCCTCCAATTCGAGACGTCCTGGATCGACCAGGAGCTCACCCGCTTGAGCGGCGAGGCCGAGAAGGCCGCCGCCGCCATGGCCGACGGCTCCGTCGCCGCCAAGATCGCGGCTCTCGAGGGCGCCTTCAAGGCGCTCGCCGAGAAGGCCGCCACCGCGCTCACGCTTGCGCAGGAGCACGGCCGCGTCCAGCAGCGCATCGGCCAGGCCCAGGGCGAGATCGCCGAGGCGCGCAAGGAGATCTCGGCCAAGACCGGCGTCCCCGAGGAGGACCTCCTCAAGGAGAACGGCTGGAAGGTGGACAACAAGCTCTACCACGCCGGCAAGCGCCTCGAGGAGGCCAAGGGCTTCCTCGGCCTGGGCGACTTGGACAGCGCCAGCGCGAAGGTGGTCGACGCCCAGCAATTCGGCCAGCAGGTCTCCGAGATCCTCGAGATCTCGCTGGCCTCGGCCCGCGGCTACGACCAGGCCGTGGCCGCTCTCGGCCAGACCGACGCGCGCCTGTCGGGCGCCATTCCCAAGCACGAGGGCATCCTCCAGGCGATCGTGGAGGGCTACGCCGCCTCGGTGCTCAAGCTCGCCGCGGGCGACGCCGCCCACCCGGACGCCGACGGCACTGTCAAGAACAACATCGACGAGGCCCAGGACCACCTCAAGCAGGCGCGCGACAAGTCGGCCGAGGCCGCGGAGGCCTTCAAGGCCGGCCGCGTGGTGGAGACCGCCGACCTTCTGAATCAGGTCAAAGGCCATCAGCAGCTCGTCGCCCATCGCCTGGACGAGATCGCGGAGAAGCAGGCCCGCCTAGAGAAGACGGAGGCGGCGAACAAGGCCCTGCTTCAGGAGCTGCGCGGCAAGGTCGACGCCTACGGCAAGGACCTCAAGGCGAAGGCCTGGGTGATGCAGCCCACCCTGGACTCTCTCGACGCCGCCGACGGCGATCTGGAGAAAGCCGGCAAGCTCGTCTCCAAGGAGAAGGGCGATCCCTTCGCCGCCGACGAGGCCCTCAAGGCCGTCCAGACCCAGCTCCAGCGCGTCTACGAGGTCACGGCCAAGAACGACAAGGACATCTACGATCAAGCCCAGTCCAGCGTGAAGGCCGCGCAGAAGGCGGTCGACGCCCTGAACGCCCTCGTGACGAAGGCCACGACGGACGAGCTGCCGGACAGCAAGGAGCTCACCGACGACGCGCGCGCGGCCCAGAAGCTGACGCGCGACCTGGGCAAGGCCGCCCAGGCGGCGACGGTGGCGCATTCGGACTGGACCGCCCTCGACACCGAGGCGGACCGCATCACCGCCGAGGCCACCAAGCTCACCACGGCCGTCAAAGGCGAGATGGAGAAGGCCAAGGACGCCGCCGCCGCGATCGCCGGCGCGGCCAAGATGGTCCGCTCCGCCTCGAACTGGAGCGGCAACTACGGCATCCGCGTCACCGGCTCGCCCGGCGACCGCGCCCTGGACGAGGCCCGCGCCCTCCTGCTGCAGGGGCTCTACATCGACGCCCTGCAGCGCGCCGAGCGCGCCGAGAAGGCCGCGCGCAAGGCGATCGAGGAGGCCGAGGCCGCCGTCGATGCCGAGCGCCAGAGGCTCGAGCGCATCGCCGCGGAGGAGCGGCGCAAGCGCGAGGAGGAGGAAGAGGAGCGGCGCCGCCAGGCAAGAGCCCGGCAGCGGTCGTCCTCGGACGACAGCTCGTCCTCCTGGGGCTCATCCTCGGGCGGCGGAGGGGGAAGCTGGGGCAGCTTCGGCTCCTCCGGCGGCGGCAGCTCGGACTTCGGCGGATTCTCCAGCTCCGGCGGGGGCAGCTCGGGTTGGTAGCCCTGCGCGCGGCCCTGGCGCTGCTCGCGGCCGGGGCCATCGCCGGGCCGGTTTCCCGGCCCGAGGTCCGCGTCGGAGCCCGCGGGGGGCCCGGACCGGTGATCCTGGCGCCGCTGGACCGCCCGGAAGTCGGCTCTCTTCCGGCTCTGGAGCTCGCGAGTCCGGCCTCATCGAACCTCGCGGACGCCGTGTCCGTGCCGCTCGGGGCGGTCTCCTTGCCCGAAGCGCTCGCCCCGGCTCTCGCCGCGCAGGAGCGCGCCTCCGCGACGGCCGTCCCGGCGGCCGATCCGGCGCAAGCCGCTATGCCTTCGGCCGTGCGCCAAGGGATCGTCTCGCCCTCGGACGCACGGGAATCCGGCGAGAGGGCTCCCGCCGCCTCGGCGCGCGGGACGCTTGAATATATAGGAGGAAAAGCGGGAGGCGCGGCTCCGAGCGCCGCGCGCATCGAGCGAGTCTTCGACGCCCGCGCGGAGCGCGCGCAAGACCTCGCTCCGGTGCCGGCTTCCGACGTCGTCCTCGCCCGAGCCCGGGAACGCGGCGTGCCGCTGTCTAGGCTCGGCGCCGCGATCCAAGGCGCGGCGGACTACTCCCAGGCCCGGGCCGCCCTCGACGGCCTCGGCCTTCTCCAGGAAAGGGAGCTCCCTTTGACGGGCCCCGAAGAGACCACCGCCTTCTCTTATCTCCTGCACGCGCTCTGGAAGCGGGCCGCTCCCCACACCCCCGCCCAGTTCGAGGCCTCCGAAGGCTGGAGCGTCCCGACCTGGACGGTACGCAAGGACGGGGTCACCTACTACGTCCACGCCGTCGCCCACCGCGGCGCGCACGCCGTCGACCTCATGGCCGCGGGCCTGGGCCGGGTGCGCGACCTGATCGCGCGCTTGAGAGCCGAGGGGAGCGCTCTCTACTCCGAGCAAG
>DATLOS010000255.1:0-7111 GCA_035536155.1 Elusimicrobiota bacterium | reverse complement strand
GCGTCCTTGGGCCAGCCGCGCAGCGGCTCGAAAAAAGGCTGGCCCAAGGCCAGGACCACGAGGTCAAAGCCCAGGCCGGCGACGACCCCCGCGAAAACGCTCCAGCCGGCCATGCCCGCCGCGAGGAGGACGGGACGAGCGCGCAGGTAGGTCCAGCACGCTCTCAGGCGCGCGCCGTCCTCGCCCCGGGCCGCCAAGGGAAAGCCGAGCCTCGTCCAAACCCATGCGAGGACGGGCAAAACCAGGACCCAAAGCCAGGCGAGCGCGCGGGAGAGCGCGTACGCCCCGGCGTCGTCCCGGTCCGCCGAGGGCCTGAAGGCGGGGACGGGAGCTCCGTCGGAATGCCGCCAGTTGCGCAGCGCCTCGCGCAGGAAGCGCGCCCCGTCCCGGACCTCGGGACGCGGGTCCTTGATCCCTTTCCCGGCGGCGGCGTCCAGCCGGCCCAGCCAGCGATCGCGGACCTTGTCCTTGGGCAGCGCCCGGAAGCCCTCGAGGGCGCGCAGGGCCGGCGCGCGCACCCCCGGGTCCTTGTCCGCGCAGGCCAGGAGCAGCGGCTCCAGGGCCGACTCGTCGCCGAACTCGGAGAGGCGCTGGCCCAGGGCCCGCACCAGCCAAAAGCGCTGGTCGCGGCTGCGCGTCTCGCGCAGCAGCCGCCCGAGGCGGCGGGAGGCCTCGGGGGAAGGGTCCGACTCCAGGCGCTTGAGGCCGTCGGCCCGGGCCGGGGCGCAGAGCGCGGCGGACAGGAGCGCCGCGCCGAGCAGCCTCCTCATCCGCCCGACTCCACCGCCGCCAGGAGCTTCTCGTTCGTGGGGTAGCGGCGGATGAGCTCGGTCACGGTCTTGGTCGCCTCGATGTCCGACATCCCGGCGAGGAGGCGCCGCAGCTTCCAGGAGGTCTGCAGCGTCTTCTCGGGCAGGAGCAGCTCCTCGCGGCGGGTGCCCGAGTTCTTGACGTGGATCGCGGGGAAGACGCGCGCCTCGGCGGCCTGGCGCGAGAGCACCAACTCCATGTTGCCGGTCCCCTTGAACTCCTGGAAGATCACCTCGTCCATGCGGCTGCCGGTGTCGACCAGGATGGTCGCGAGGATGGTGATCGAGCCGCCCTCCTCGATCTTCCTCGCGGCGCCGAAGAACTTGCGCGGGGTCTCCATGGCCCGGGAGTCGAGGCCGCCGCTGAGGGTCTTGCTGCCGCTGGTCCCGGTGTTGTACGCGCGGGCCAGGCGGGTCAGCGAGTCCAGGACGATGAGCACGTCGTTGCCCTCGACCGCGAGGCTCAAGGCCTTCTGGTACACGTTCTCGGACATGCGGATGTGCTCCTGGAAGCCCTGGTCGTTCGAGGAGGCGAACACCTCGGCGGTCACGGAGCGCCTGAAGTCCGTGACCTCCTCGGGGCGCTCGTCGACCAGGAAGCAGAGGATCTTGAGCTTGGGATCGGACGCCGCCGCGGCCTGGCAGAACTGCTTCAGGATGGTGGTCTTGCCGGCCTTGGGCGGGGAGACGATCAGCCCGCGGGTGCCCTTGCCGACCGGAGACAGGAGGTCCACCGCGCGCATGGCCGGTTCCTTAGAACCCTTCTCCATCTCGATCCACTCGAAGGGCGTCAGCGGCGTCCGCTGGATGAACTTCTCCTCCGCGTCGCTCCGGCGCGGCGGCTGCGGGTTGCCCCGGCCTCCGCCGCCGTGGCCGCCGCCGTGCCCGCCGTGGCCGCCGTGTCCGCCTCCTCCCTGGCCTTGCCGCCGGTGGTGGTTTCGGTATCTCATCGCATGCCTCCTATCTCATCCTCAACAAAATCTTCGCGCCTCAAAGGGCCAGCCGCACCAGGCGGACCCGCTTCACCGGCCGCCCCAGGATCCGGCGCGCCAGCTTCCGAAAGCGCTCCGGCCCGTCCGTCACGTAGAACTCCTCGCCGCCCCTTCCCCCGGCGCGGAGCAGGCCGTCCCGCGCCAGCAGCGAGCGCAGGGTCTCCACGACCTCCTCGCCCGAGTCCACCAGGCTCGCCCGGCGGCCCGCCAGCCGGGCCAGGGTCCGCTTCAGCAGCGGATAGTGCGTGCAGCCCAGGATCAGCACGTCCATGCGCGTGCGCAGGAGCGGGCGCAGGTACCGCCGCGCGACCTCCTCCGTCACCGGATCGGAGAGCCAGCCCTCCTCTACGAGAGGCACCAGGAGCGGGCAGGCCGCCGCCGCCACCCGCGCCCGGGCGCTCGCGCGCGCCACCGCCTTCTGGTAGGCGCCGCTCGCGACCGTCGCCTGGGTCCCGATCACGCCCACGACCCCGGTGCGCGTCTCGCGCGCCGCGCGAAGGGCCGCGGGCTCGATCACGCCGACGACCGGGACGGGGAGCTCCCGCTGCAGCCGCTCCAGGGCCAGCGCCGAGGCGCTGTTGCACGCCACCACCAGGAGCTTGATGTCCTTCCCGCAGAGGAAGCGGCCGATCTCCAGCGAGTAGCGGGTCACGGCCTCCCGGGTCTTCGAGCCGTACGGAAGACGGGCCGTGTCTCCAAAGTATACCAGACGTTCGGCCGGCAAAGCTCGTCGAACGGCGCGAAAAACCGTCAGCCCTCCGACGCCGGAATCGAAGACCGCTATGGCGCCGCTCTTGGAGCGCTTCACTTCGCCCTCACCTTCCAGTCCTTGCGCTTGGCGAAAGCCAGGAGGCCCGCGCGCAAGCCGTCGACCAGCTTCTTGCGGTACGAAGCCGAGCGCAGCTTCGAGGCGTCCTTGCGGTTGGTGACGAAGCCCATCTCCACGAGCACGGCCGGGGAGTTGGTCCCGCGCAGGACGTAGAACGAGGCCTGCTTGACGCCGCGGTTGGCCAGGTCGACCTTCTTGGAAAGGGAGTGCGCCATGAGGCCGGAGACCTCGGAGGAGTCGTTGATGAACTCGGTCCGGGCCAGCGCGTAGAGCAAGGTGGTCGCCTCGTCCTCGACGGAGTCCTCCAGCTTGCGCACCGAGTTCTCGAACTCGGCCAGGCGCTGGGCCTCGGGGTCGGAGGCGTGCTCCGACAGGAAGTATATCTCGAAGCCGTTCTCGGCCTTGTTGTTGTGGGCGTTGCAGTGCAGGGAGACGAAGAGGTCGGCGCCGAACTCGTTGGCCTTCTTGGAGCGGTCGCCCAGCGGCACGAACACGTCCCGGTCCCGCGTCAGGAGGACCTCGAAGCCCTCCTTGCGCAAAGCGGCCGCGAGGTCCTTCGCCGCGGCGAGGTTCACGTCCTTCTCGCTCAGGCCGCCCACTCCCGGAGCTCCGGAGTCCTTCCCGCCGTGGCCGGCGTCGACCACGATCCGGCGCCGGACGTTCGCCAGCGCCTGCTTCTTGGGAGACGGCGCGTCGGCGGCGGCCGCGGGCGGCGGAGGCGCGGCATCGCGCGATAGCGCGTTGCCCCCGTTCGGGGCGCCGGGCTTCGCCGGCTCGGCCGCCGGAGCGGGAGCCGGGGGGGTCGGAGCTTCGGCGCGCACGCGCTCGGCGTCGGGGAGCGCCGGGTGAGCCGGCGGCGCGAGGTCGATCACGACGCGGCGCGGAGAATCGAGCTCGGTGACCTTCCACTCGGAGACCCCGTCCCGCAAGGCCAGGTACAGGGACGCGCCCCGCCCCGCGGGGCGGAGCTCGACGTAGTCCACCGCCGCGTCGCCGATGTCCACCCGCCGGGCGGCGCCAATCGAGCCCCCGCCGACGCTGATCTCGAGCCCGGAGCGGCCCCGGCGGTCCGTCGAATAGCCCAGGCCCGGCTCCAGCTCCAGCACGACGCGGGTGCGCGCCGGCTCCGAGGAGTAGCGCACCGGGCCGACCGTCGCCCGCGGCTCGACCCGGAGCAGGCGCGCGCTGGGATCGAACGTCGACTCGAGCGAGGAGAGGGAGGAGAACTCCGGCGACAGGAAGAACGTGAGCGGGATGAAGGCGCGGTCGGCGCGGAGCAGCACGGGGTGATCGAGCGCGATCTCGCCGTCGCGCAAGCGCGCCTTGTCGGAGTCCACGGTGAAGGCGATGGGCGTGCCGCGGAAGCTCAGCCGGACCTCCCCCTTGCGCGGATGCCAATAAAGGCCCGCGCCGTAGACCTTGGCCGCGTCCTTCGCGCCCAGGTACCAGGCGTCGCCGACCTGGTACGCCTCGGAATCCCCCAAGACCTTGCCGCCCTTCACCACCTGGATCCTCTCGGCGCTCCAGGCGCCGCGGGGGCAGGCGAGCAGGGCGAAAACGGCCGCCAGCGCCGCCTTATATAGGAAGCGCCCGGCGACTGTGGGCGGCCACAGTCGCGAGAGACGCGTCGCCCCCGCCGAAATTATATCAGAAATCGAACTATTGTTGACAATAGTTCGAAAACCGAAATACTTTGCGGCGCCGCAAGAAGCCTCTCGGAAAGCGGGAGCTTCGATCATCGGCATGGGGCGTTTATGAGGCCGGTCATTCGAGGATGATGCGGTAATCCTCCCACTGGAGGTGGGCGTCGCTGGTGATCTTGATCGAGCGGTGGACGTTCTTCTCGATCGTCGCCTGCTTATCCTGGAAGGACTCGGCGAGCTGCGGGTGCAGGACCAGGCGGATGTTCCCGCCCTCGCGGCCTTGCGTGAGCTCGTAGATCTCGCGCTGGATGCGGATGCGGATGCTCTCCGCCGAGAGCACGCGCCCCGAGCCGAAGCACTCCGGGCACTCGTCGGTCATGAGGCTGACCGTCGACTCGCTCCTGCGCTCGCGCGTCATCTCGATGAGGCCGAGGCGGGTGATGGGGAGGATGCGGATCTTGGCGCGGTCGCGCTTGACCGCGTGGGCCAGGGCCTCCATGACGCGCTGGCGGTTCGAGGCCTTCTTCATGTCGATGAAGTCGATGACCACGATGCCGCCGATGTTGCGCAAGCGCAGCTGCTGCGCGATCTCGTGGGCCGCCTCGATGTTGTTCATCGTGACGGTCTCTTCCTGCGACTTGGAGCCGGTGAAGCGCCCGGTGTTCACGTCGATCGCGCACAGCGACTCCGCCTCCTGGATCACGATGGTGCCGCCGGAGGGCAGGCTCACCTTGATCTGGCGCAGCTTCTCGATCTCCGGCTCGATGTTGAAGGCGGTGAAGATAGGCGTCTTGGCGTCGTAGAGGCGCACGCGCTCGGCCAGCTCCGGCGAGATGTTCCGGATGAACTCGACGACGTCTTGGTGCACGTCCTTGTTGTCCAGCAGGTAGACGTAGACGTCATCCGAGAGCAGGTCGCGCGCGACCTGCATGGTCAGGTCGAGGTCCTTGTGGAGGAGCGCCGGCGCCGGCTGGCTCTTGTATTTCGCCTCCACGGCGTCCCAGGCCTTGACCAGATACTGGATCTCGCGCTTCAGCTCGTCCTCTCCCGCGCCTTCGGCCTCGGTGCGGACCACGACGCCCCGGCCCTTGAGCTCCTCGCCCATCTTGTCGATGATGCCCGAGATGCGGCGGCGCTCCACGGGGTCGACGATGTGCTTGGAGATGCCCACCGACTGGGAGAACGGCGTGAAGACGAGGTAGCGTCCCGGGAGGGTGGCCTCCATCGTGACCTTCATGCCCTTGGTGCCGATCGCCTCCTTGGCGACCTGCACCATGATCTCCTGGCCCTTCTTCAGCGTCTGGTCGATGGGCGCCCGAGTGTTGCCCAGGACGTCCGAGATGTAGAGGTAGGCGTTCTTCTCGAAGCCGATGTTCACGAACGCCGAGGAGATGCCGGGAAGGACGTTCTCGACGACGCCCTTGTAGATGTTGCCCACGATGTTCTGCGTGCCCCGACGCTCCCAGAGGAGCTCCACGAGGCGATCGTTCTCGACCACCGCGACGCGGGTCTCCTCGAAAGACGTGTTGGCCAGGATCTCCCGCTTGAAGCCGGCGGGACGTGGCGCCTCGCCGGAGTGCTCCCGGCCCACGCGCCGCCGCTCGGGGCCGCGCCACCGGCTGTTGGAGTCGGGCCGTCGCCGGTCCTGTTGAGGCCGGCGGTCCCCTCCCCGGTCGCCGCCCTTCTGGCCGCCGCCCTGCTGCTGTCGCGGACGCTGCCCGTCGCCGCCGCCCTCGAACTCGGCGAGGGCCTTGCTCATGTCCATGTCCTCCAGCTCGGGAAGGACCTCGCGCGGCTCGGCGTCGTGGTCTTGCTCGGACTCCGGGACCTCGTGCTCCTCGGGGGTCTGCGGCGTCTCGTTCTGCTTCTTGTTGGTTTCCATGAGATTCTCCTTACGGCGTCAAAAGCTGTCCCTTCGACGTCTCCGACAACAGTTCCTTGCGCAGGATGGCGAAGCCTTCCAGCGGCTGCGGCGGCGCGCCGGCCGCGGGTACGGGATGCGGCAGCCCGAGGAGCTCGCGGATCAGCGCCTCCGGCTTGAGCGTGCGCCTCGGCCCGAACCGCAGGGCGAGCTCCAGCTGATCCGTCGCGGTCATGCGCATCTCGATGAGCAGGGGCTTCGCGTCCACGCGCTCGATCCGGGCGCCCCCGTCCTTGGCCTTCTCGATCACGATGTCCGGCCGCGCGAGGAGGCGGGCCAAGCGCTCTCCGGCGTCCACGGGGAACGAGCCGCGGATCTCGTAGCGCACCACGTTGATGGTCGCGTCCAGCGACGGGAAGAACGCCGGGATGCGGCGGACCTCCTGCACGGCGAAGCCCTCGTCCAGGGTCTTCCCCAGCGCCGAGGCGATGTCCAGCGGCGGCACCGGCGCCTGCGTCTCCAAGTCGAAATATTCCGCCCGGCTCTCGTAGCCCACCGAGATCGCCGGGCCGAAGGCCAGACGCGGCCGCTTGCGCTTGCCGTCGGAAAGAAAAGGTATGCCGGAGGACGCGACCGCCCGCCGGAAAGCCTCGATCTGGGCGAGGTGCGTGACCTGGCGAGCCGGCCCCGAGCGCGAGGCGCGGACGCGGTAGCGGGCCCCCTGCTGCGGCCCCTTGTCAATAGAACGCATAGCGCCTCGAGTAGACGTTCGCCACGATGCCGAACGCGAACAAGGTCACGGCGAGGTTCGACCCGCCGTAGGAGACGAGCGGCAGCGGCAGGCCCGCGACCGGAGCCAGCCCCAGGCACATGCCGACGTTGAGCAGGAGATAGAAGCCGTACACCGACGCGAAGCCCGCGCAGATCAGCTGGCCGTAGCGGTCGCGGGACATGCGCGCGGCGTGGATGACCCGCGA
>DATLOS010000254.1:0-10487 GCA_035536155.1 Elusimicrobiota bacterium | reverse complement strand
TGAGGACGTAGCTCTCGCCGCTGCCCGGCACCAGGGCGTAGAAATGATGCAGCCGGGTCCACTCGGCCGGGTAGCGGTCGATGGGGAGCAGGCGGTCCTCGCGGATCTCGAAGGTGCGGGCGGCCCTCCGGTCGATCCTCCAGGCGGTCATGGTGCTGGATTCGCGGCCGACTTCGGGGTCGCGGGCGCGCAGCTTGGGCAGGAGCTCCTGCCACTTCACGAAGCCGGGCCGGCTGGCGTCGAAGACCTGGACGTGGATCGCGGGGCGGAACCTCCCGTCCGGCTCCTCGGGGCCGAGGATGTGGGTGGTGAGGCCGCGCGGGGTCTCCTCCTCGAATGCGGACCAGCCCTCCGCCGGCACCTCGCAGGCGAAGCTCTTGCTCGGAGGCGTGTAGGGGACGGTCTTCACCGCGGCCCGCGCGGGGCCTGCGGCCAGGAGAACGGCGAGTATCGCGGGGGACATGGCGCTCATTTCTCCCGGGCCCGCTTCTCGAGGCCGATCCAGGCCGCTTGCGCGGGCGTGGCGTCGGCGAGGCCCTTGATCCAGCTGTCCAGCGCGCCGGGCTCTTCCTTGGTGGGCACCAGGCTCTCGGCGGCGCGGCGGGCGGACTCGGCGGAGACCACGCCGGCGTCGGCCAGGGCCGCCACCTCGTCGCGGGGCGAGCCGCTGGTGCGGCTCACCCAGCCGACGCGGCGCGCGGAGAGGGCTTGGAGGATGAAGTCCTCATGCTCCTCGGGGCGATCGATCCAGGCCTTGCGGCGGGCGAGGGTCTCCTTGTCGAGGCGCACGAGGTGCTGGGTGTCCTTCTCGAAGTCGGCGTAGAAGCGCATCTGCGCGGCGGTGATGCGCAGCTCGGTCCGGTAGGGGTCGGCGTCCCAGCCGCGCAGGCTGGCGTCGAGGCGGAGGAGCTCCTTGAGGAGCACGCCGGCGAGCTGCTCGCTCGAGGGGAGAGTGCGGCGGGAGCCGTCGGAGTAGACGCGCGCGCGGCCGTAGGCGTTGTCCTCCTCCCGGTCGGACGGCGCGGTTCGATCGGCCGACTTCCAGGCCAGCGGCGGCAGGCCGCGCTGCTTGTAGAAGTCGGGCGAGTCGGGGAGCAGGAAGTCCCGGCCGCCGCCGAAGAGGCCGCGGGTCTTGGTCAGGACCGCGCCGTCTCCGATCGCGAGCTGCAGCCGGTTGGGCTCGTCGGGGACGCGCGCGTAGGCCGCGGGGAGATTGCCGGCCCGCTGCGAGTCCACGAGCACGTGCGGGGCGATCCACTGGAGGGCGCCCAGCGCGACCCGCCGCTCCGGGTCCCGCCCGTGCGCGGCGACCAGCTCGAGGAGCGCCTTCACGTCCTTGCCGTAGGGCGCCGCCGCCAGGAACGCGGCGAAGGCCTTGGCGTCGAAGGCAGGGTACTCCGCGTTGGGCTGGCCGGGCAGGGAGACGATGGAGACCGGCTGGGGACGGGACGCCGGCGGCTTGACCGCGGGCGGCGGCGGAGGCCCGTGCAGGACCGGGCGCACGCGCGCGACGGTCTCGTCGAAGCCCCTGGAGGACGCCACGGGGGGCGGGGCGGGGGCTTGGATCCGGAAGCCCCAAGGCGGGGGAAGCGCCTTTTCCTCCATCGAGGGAGGGGGCGGCGGCGTCCCCGTCACGGCCGCTCCGCTCGCGCGCGCGACGATCGGCGAGGCCGGGGCCTCGCCCTCGACGGGCGGGCGCGAGAGGAATGCCGAGAGCAGGCTCGGCGGGATCGGGTCCAGGGGCGACAGTCCGGGGAACACCGGCGGATGCGCCGCCTCGGTCCAGCCCTTGGCCGGCTCCAGCACCGGGGCCTTCGCCGTCCGCTCGAAGGCGGCGGGGGGCGTCGGCATCTCGAGCCCCTTGAGGCGGAGGTCCAGCTTGAAGAGTTCCTCGTTGGTGAAGAGATACTTGAGGTCGCGGCGCGTGCTCTTCGAGAGGAGCTCCCAGTTCTCGGAGGCGATGCCCTTGAGCTCCTGGCGCTCGGCGGCGGGCACCTTCTTCTTCTTGAACTCGTAGCGGTTGAGGATCAAGTTGATGCGCAGCAGCGCCTGCAGCTTCTTGCGGCTGCGCAGGTCCTCGATGGTGAAGGCGAAGTCCGTCGCGCTCATGGGCTGCGGCGAGTCTGGGCCGTAGAGAAGGCCCGCGTCGTCGAAGCGGTAGCCGGCTTGCTGCAGGAGGGTGAGGTCGCGCTGGGCGAGCTTGACGTCGCCGCGAACGAAGGGCGCCTGGGGCGCGTCGCCATCCAGCTCGCCGGGAGCCGGAGGCGCCGGCTCGGGCAGGCCCATAGCCGCGGCGCCTTGGACCACCCCGGTGAGCGGAGCGGAGGGAGGGGCTGAGGCGGCGGGCGCCGCGTCGGCGCGGGCCTTGGCGGATGCCAGGAGCAGGATCGCGAGAGGAGTCAGTCCGCGCATCTTCATCGCTATTGCACCATATTTTGCCAAAGGGCCTTTGCGCAAATATTGCATAATCGCGGCCCATGAAAGCGTCGGCCGCTCAGCTCGTGTTTCCCGCCTTCCAGTTCGGCAAGCACGACCCCGCGCTGGCCGAGCGGCTGACGGACTTGGGCGTCGGCGGCTTCTGCCTCTACCGCGGGACTCCGCGCGAGATCCGGGCCTTCACCGCGCGCCTGCAGAAGCGCGCGCGCGCGCCGCTCCTCTTCGCCGCCGACTATGAGGACGGCTTGGCCAGCCACGTGCCGGGCGGGACGCACTTCCCGTCCAACATGGCCCTGGGCGCGGCGGGCCGCGAGGACCTCGCGCGCCTCAAGGCCCGGGTCACGGCGCGCGAGGCGCGCGCGCTGGGCGTGCGCTGGATCTTCGCGCCGGTCCTCGATTTGGCCACGCGCGCCGACAACCCCATCGTCAACGTGCGCTCCTTCGGCGAGGCGCCCCGCCTCGCGTCCCGGCTGGGCCGCGCCTACGGCGACGCGATGCGGGCCGAGGGCGCGCTCGCCTGCGCCAAGCACTTCCCCGGGCATGGCGACACCCGCAAGGACTCGCACCTCGAGCTGCCGACGGTGCCCGGCTCCGCGGCGGCCCTGCGCGCGCGGGAGCTGGCGCCTTTCGCGGCCGCGGCGGAGGCCGCGGGCAGCGTCATGCTGGCGCACCTCATGGTGCCCGCCCTGGACGCCAAGCTGCCGGTCCCTTTCTCCGAGAAGATCGTCGGCGGCCTCCTGCGCGGGCGCATGGGCTATCGCGGCCTGGTCGTCACCGACGCCTTGGACATGAAGGCCGTGGCGGGGCGCTTTCCCGAGGTCGAGGCGGCCGCGCGGGCGCTGCGCGCGGGCGCCGACATCCTCCTGGTCCCGGCCGACCCGGAGGCGCTGGCGCGGGCGCTGCCCGCTCTCGCGTCGCGGGACGCGGAGCTCTCTCGGCGCGTCGCCGATTCGCTGGCGCGCCTCGAGCGCGCCAAGCGCTCCTGCCGCCTCTTTGCCGACGGCGGCAAGCCGGCCGGAAGCTTGAGCCTCGTCGGCTGCTCCGCCCACCGGAAGGCGGCGCGCCGCGTCGCCAAGGCCGCGCTGACCTGGGCGGGAGAGCCCGTCCGGCTCGAGGGGACGGCGGCCTACCTCGAGCCCGGGACGCGCCCCGCGCGCTGGGCCGGCGCCGCCTTCGTGGATGAGCTTCGCGCGGCGGGCGTGGACGTGCGCCCTTACCGTCCGGGCGCTCCCGGGACGGTGGTCGCGGGAGCCTTCTTGAGCCCCCGCGCGTACAGCGGCCGCATCGCGCTCGAGCCCGGCGCGGCCCGCGAGCTCTCCCGCGTCCTGCGCGGCGGCCGGCCGGGCGTGCTCGCGGCCTTCGGAAGCCCGTTCGTCTTGGACGCCGTCCCGGGCTGGTCGTCCGCGCTGTGCGCGTTCTCGCCCTGCGAGGAGTCCCAGCGGGCCGCGGCGCGGCTTCTCGCCCGAGGGCTCCGGGCCCCGGGCCGCATGCCGGTTTCCCTGCCGGCCCGCAAGTCCTAGGCCCGGTTGGGCCCATTTTCCCTATATGGGTGCCTTCCAGACCCATGTCCGGCACCGGCATTTAAGTAACACTTCGTTTAGGATGGGTTGCGCGGCAAACATTCGCGGGTGTCTCCCGTGGCGCCTCAAGCGCCTGATCGCCCTGACTCTGGCGATATCCCTGCTGGAACCCCAGCAGGGATTTTTTATTTCCCAGGCCCTCGCCGGGAGCTTCCAGGCGCGCGGCGTCCAGAGCTCCGCGATCACGGCCCCGTCGGTTCCCGCGATCGGGGACCGGGAGGCCGGCGGGGCGCTGGCGGCGCCGATGCCCAACCTCGCCGTAGGAGACCTCGGGACGCTTTCCGCGCTTCCGGTCTCGGCTCCGCTGGAGGTCCCGGCGGCGGCGCTGACCGGGGAGCCCGCGCCCATCGCGTTGCCCATCCCGGACGTCGCCGCACCGCTCGCCGCGCCCGGAGACGACGCGCCGCCGCGCGGCGCGGTCGCGGCGCCGCCGACTTTCCGCCGCGCCGACGCCGGCGGCTCGGTCTCCGGGGGGGAGCGCGCGTCCGCGCCTTTCACGGCCAAGGTCGCGGCGATGGACCGCGCCATCAACGCGCCCCAATCGATCTCGTCGCCGGGCCACTGGAAACACCACTTCGATGGCGCCCTGGAGAGCGCGGGCCAGGCGGGCGACGCGGCGCCCGTTCCCGGCGCGGCGCCTGGTGTCGCCCGCGCGAGCGGCCTGGCCTCGGCGCCGGACCCGCGGGCGCGGCTCAAGGAGCTGCGCCAGGTCCTGGGCGACGGCCCTCTGGGCGAGGAGCCGTTCGGCTTCTTCGCCGGGAGCCTGCCCTTCGAGCGCGCCCCCGGGGTCGGCCTGGAGGGGTTCCTGTACCAGAAGCTGCGGCGCCAGGGGCGCGCCGGGCCGGAGACCGCGCAGTTGGGCAACTTCTTCACCTTCCTCGACGGCCTCTTGGTCGGCCCGGCCTGGGCCGGCGAGCGCGCGGCCCTGGCCGCGCTCAAGGCCTCGGGCGGCAAGCCGGAGGAGCTCAACGCCCGGCTCGATGAGCATCTCCTGGACCTGACCGCGCGCCTGCGCGGCGAGCTGCGCGACCTCGACCCGGCGCTCGAAGGCCGGCGCAGCCAGATCTACATGGTCCTGGCCCGGGCCTACCGCAAGCGCCAGCCGGGGCAGACCATCTTCGACGTGCTCGACGAGGCCGAGCTCTCGCGCATCCGCGCCGAGACCGGCTCGAACACGCTCTGGCTCCTGGACATCTTCGAGATCGGAGAGGTCAACCGCTGGGGCGTGGCCGGCGGCTCGCCCTACGCGATCAAGGGCTATCACGTGAAGCCCGAGCACGGCGGCGACGAGGCCTTGAAGGCCTTCGTGCGGCGCGCGCACGCCGCGGGCCTCAAGGTCATGGTGGACTACATCCCCAACCACTACGCCCTCGACAGCGAGGCCCTGCAGAAGCGCCCCGAGGCCTTCATCCATCTCCTGCCGCCCCAGCCCAGCGCCGAGGAGCGCGGGAACCCCGCCTTGCTGGACGCCTACAAGCGCCGGATCTTGGCGGCCGCGCCGAAAGAGGACTCCGGCAACTCCCTGTACCACCTGCTCGAGGCCGACTATCCCGAGGGGAACGGCCGGGCCCGGCGCTTCATCCTGGTCCAGCACCCCTTCGAGTGGGGCTACAAGTGGGTGGACATGGCGCAGATCGACTACAGCCATCCCGCGGCCCGCGCCTGGCAGGTGGCGGAGGCGCGCCGCCTCTTCGGGGACGTCGGCATCGACGGCGTGCGCCGCGACATGTCCTACTTCGACGTCAACGACCGCTTCTTCGGCCACTGGCTCGAGACCCTGCGCTGGGAGCGCGACCGGGCGGGCGAGCCCTGGGTGCGCGAGGCCCTGCAGGCCCAGATCGCGGGCCTGGAGTCGCGCCGCGCCGCGGTCGGCGGCCGGGAGTTCCTGGCCGAGATGGACGACGCCATCCGCGCGATCAACCCCGGCGCCTTGATCATCGACGAGGTGTACGACCACCAGCGCGACGTGAGCCGCGCGGGCTCCAACGCCCTCTACAACAAGGTCGGCCTCTACGACGCCCTGATCAGCCGCAACCCGGACTCCATCCGCGCCGCGCTCTGGGATGCGGCCTTCCGGCGCTGGCAGTACGGGGCGGCCGCCTACGTGAACTTCCCCGCCAACCACGACGCCATGGAAGGCAATCCCGTGGACAAGTTCGGCCCGCAGGCCGAGGCGGTGCTGGCCAACACCCTGCTGCTGCGGCCCTCCCTCTTCTACAACGGCCTGGAGCTGATGGTCGGCCGCGAGAAGATGCTGCTGCGCGACGGCACGCCCTCCGAGGACGACGGCCGTCCGAACCAGAAGATGATCCCGTTCGACGCGAACGCCTGGATCAACTGGGCGGAGGGGGATCCCGCGCGGCGCGCCGCCCTCGCCCGCATGCGCGATTTCGCGGCCCGCAACGCCGATCTCCTCCAGGACGGGACGATGGAGGTCCTCGAGCCGCGCAGCGGCAGCCGCGCCCTCACGGCGTGGACGGTGGGGGGCGCGGGGCGCGCGATCTTGGTGGCTTCCAACTGGGCGCAGCCCGGGGCCAAGCAGTGGGCGAAATTCCAGTTCGGGACCTCGGGCCTCAATGCGCTGGGCGTCTTCCAGCCGCGGCCGGACCGGGACTACGTGCTCAAGGACTGGGCCAACGTGGACGCGCAGGGACGGCCGACGGAGTACCGGCATACGGGCAAGGAGCTGGCCGAGGCCGGCCTCGACGTCGGCCTGGACGGCGGCGGCGTGCATCTTTTCGAGATCGAGGAGGCCGGCGCCCCGGCCGCCGCCCCCAAGGCGCGCCGGACCCGCAAGGGCTCCGCGCAGACGGAGGTCATCGTCGCCTTGGGCGCGGCCGTGCTCATCGCGGGCGGCGTGGCGGTCGGGGGCGCGGTCGGCTGGATCGCGGCGGGAGCGGTGCTGCTGCTGGCGGCGGCGGTCCTCTTGCGCGACCCGCTGGCTTCCCTGTATTCTCGGTTGAAAGCGTGGTGGACGGCGAAAGCGCCGGCCTCCGCGCCCATGCCGCTGGACGCCGTCGAGGCGTTCATCTCCGAGCCCGGGAAGGAGACGATCCGCGGGAAACTGACCTCCATCGTGGAGGCGGTCCAGGGCGATCCCGCCTTGGCGGCGGCGCTCAACAAGCAGGGCAAGGCCCGCCTGATCATCAACGTCGATAAGAAGAACCCCCGGGTCACCCTCACCGAGGCGGACGCCCCGCGCATCGAGGGCATGCTGCGGGAGCATGGCGTCCGGGTCAAGGTGGAGATCGAGCGCTTGCCCGTGGACTGGGAGCGCCATGCCAAGAGGATGGCCGCGGGGAAAGATCAGGCCGATCCCGCGGTCCAGAGCTCCGTCAACATCCCCCTGCTCCTCGTGTCCGTGGGCGTCTGGGTGACGCTTTTCCACGGGACGCCCCTCATCTTGGGCGCGGGCGTGGCGCTCTTCCTCGCGTTGGAGACGATATTCCTGACCCGGACCATGCTCGCTTCCTTGTCCAAGCCTACGATCGGCGAGATCGGAGGCGGCTTGGTCACGAAGATGCTGCCGTTCTTCACCTCGGTGCTCTGGGTGTGGGTGGCCGCCCTGAGCGGCCATCCCCTCCTCTTGGCCGTGGCCATCGCCTTCATGCTGGCCCAGGAGAGCTTCCACGGCTTCTTCCTCGACACCTGGAACAACTTCGTCAACAACCTCAACAAGCTGCGGGGCGGCGCCTTCCTGGTGGGAGCCTTGTGGCTCTACGGGCTGGTGTCGGCCGCGTTTCCGCGGCTGTTGGCCCATCTGGCCGACCCGAGCAAGGCGCCGCCCTGGTCCGAGGAGTTCATATTCAGCATCCTCAAGCTCAGCCTGATCGGGGCCTTTTTCGGCACCCTGGGCTTTCGCGGGCTCAACAAGCTCTATGAGATCGGCGCGATCAAGCGCTGGCAGAGGTCCGCGTTCCAGCAGGTCCAGGACGGGCTGATGATATTGGCCGGGCCCTTTTTGGCCACGGGCTCGATGCTCATCTTTTGGACCATCTTTTGGGCGCAGCAGGGATTGGCCTTTTTGATATTTTTGTCCAGCTTGAACGCGACTCCGCGCCCGATCCCCTATTTCGTGGACCCCGCGCTGATGGAGACGGCGGAATTCAAGGCCAAGTATCCCATCTCCTCGGGACCCCAGGAGTCGCCCGTCCAGCAGGCGCTCAAGGCGATCTTGGATAACCCCTTCATCTGGCCCGTCGTCCTCCCGGTCAAGGCGGTGCTGGGCGCGATAGCCCGGCGGCGGGCGGCCGCGGCGGAAGAACGGAAAACCCGGGCTTACGGCCTCCGCGACGAGGGGGAGCGGCGATGACCTCCCTCGCGGCGCTGCTGCTGGGATTGTCGGCCGTCCTGCCCGCCGGCGCGGCGCCGCGGGAGACCCCGGAGCTGGTGAAGGTCGACCCGCCGAGCTGGTGGCCGGGCCACTCGCTCAATCCCGTGCGCCTGCTCATCCGCGGACGCAATCTGTCCGACGCGCGCGTGGAGAGCGCGGGCGCGGGCCTGCGCTTCGGCGCGGCGAAGGTCAACGCGGCGGGCACGGCCCTCTTCGTGGACGCGAGCATCGAGCCCGGGGCCGTCCCGGGCAAGCGCATGCTCCGGGTCGTCACCGCCGCGGGCGCGGCGGAGGCGGCCTTCGAGGTCTTGAGCCCGCTGCCCGCGCGGGGGCGCTTCCAGGGCTTCTCGCCCGACGACGTCTTCTACTTGATCATGCCCGACCGCTTCGCCGACGGCGACGCCGCCAACGACCGCCTCCCCGGGAGCGAGGCGGTCACGGACCGGAGCAAGAGCCGGTATTATCACGGCGGGGACCTTCAGGGCATCATCGATCATCTGCCCTACCTCAAGGATCTCGGCGTCACGGTGCTGTGGATGACCCCGATCTACGCCAACACGCACGAGCTCTACCCCATTCCGTCCTGGTCCCCCGACCATTTCACGGACTACCACGGCTACGGCCCCGTGGACTATTATTCCGTGGACGGGCATCTGGGCGACCTGGCCAAGCTGCGCGAGCTCGTGGACAAGGCCCACGCGGCGGGCATGAAGGTGGTGATGGATCAGGTCTCGAACCACACCGGCCCGCGCCATCCCTGGGTCAAGGACCCTCCCACGCCGACCTGGTACCACGGCACTCCCGAGCGCCACTTGAGCGAGTCCTTCCGGACCTGGCTGCTGGCCGATCCCTACGCCGGCCCCGCCGCGCGCCGGCAGGTCATGGAAGGCTGGTTCGGCGGCTGGCTCCCGGACCTCAACCAGGACGACCCGGAGATGGCGCTCTACATGACGCAGAACATGCTCTGGTGGGCGGGCATCAGCGGCGCCGACGGCCTGCGCCACGACGTGGCCACTTTCATCCCGCGGACTTTCTGGCGCGACGCCATGGCCGCCCTCAAGCGGCAGTATCCGAGCTTCCGCGACGTCGCCGAGATCAACGGAGATCCGGTCACCATCCCCTATTTCCAGGGCGGGCGGCCGGGCTCGGACGGCGTGGACACGGGCATCGACAGCGTGTTCGATTTCACGCTTCGGAAGGCCGTGCGCGAGGTCTTCCTGGAGGGCCGTCCGATCGAGGCCCTGCCCGCCGCGCTGAGCGCCGATCGCCTCTACCCGAATCCCCCGATGCTGGTCACCACCCTCGGCCTGCACGACGACCCCCGCTTCCTGAGCCGCTCCGCGCCCGCGAGCGACCCGCTCAAGCCCGCGTGGGCGTTCCTGATGACGACCCGCGGCATCCCCCTGATCTACTACGGCGACGAGATCGCCATGCGCGGCGGAGACGACCCGGACAACCGCCTGGACTTCCCCGGGGGCTGGCCGGGGGACGCCCGCGACGCCTTCACGCGCCGGGGGCGCACGGCGGAGGAGAACTCCGCGTTCGAGCATCTCCGGCGGCTAGCGCGCCTGCGGGCCGGGTCCGAGCCGCTGCGCCGCGGCCGGCTGGTGAACCTTTTCATCGGCGAGCGCGTGTACGCGTACGCGCGGGTCACGGACTCCGCGTGGGCGATCGTGGCGCTCAACGGCGGCCCGCGGCGGGAGAAGGCGGAATTCGAGTGCGCTCCCGTGGCGCTGCCGGCGGGGACGCGCGCGCTCAAGGACCAGCTGGGCGGGGCGTCCGCCGAAGTCAAAGACGGTCGGATCGCAGTGGAGCTTGCTCCGTATTCCGCGGTGATCTTCGCATCATCGAGGCCATGAGATGAGGTCAACGACCATGATTTTCAAGAAATGGCTGGCGCGGCTGCTCGCCGCCGCGTTGACGCTGGGATGCCTGCCCGAGGCCCGGGCCGCGGGCCGCATCGTCCCCAGCGGCAATTCGGGAGCCTTGAACGGCGGGGCGCTCGGCGGCTCCGCGGCGGACGCGGCGCGCTCCATCGGCGGCGTGCCCTCGGTGCAGGTCCCGTTGGCGGATCTCGGCGCCGCGGAGCTCGGCGGGCTTCCCGCGTCGGTCCCTCTCGCGGACGCCGCGATCGCCGC
>DATLOS010000253.1:0-2127 GCA_035536155.1 Elusimicrobiota bacterium | reverse complement strand
AGCCGCCGTCCTACCTGACCATGGACCAGGCCATCGCGGCGGGCTCCGACGCGAATTACCGGCACCGGCTGTACCGGGGCTGGGTCGAGGCGGCGCGGGGGGACGTGCACCTGCGCTTCGGCCGCCAGCGCATCGCCTGGGGCACCGGAAAGCTGTGGAATCCGACGGACGTCCTCAACCCCTTCGTGCCGACCACGGTGGAGCGCGACGAGCGCGCCGGCGTCGACGCGCTTTACGCGCGGACCGGCCTGGGAGAGCTGGGGCAGGCCGAGTCGGCGTGGACCTTGGCCCGCGACTGGGCGGGCTCGGATCTCCTCGGCCGCTTGCGCGGAAACCGCGCCGGGACCGACTTCTCCGCCATGGGGGGCAAGGTCGCCGGCTCGACCGGCTCCTGGATGGCGGGCGGAGACTTCGCCTCGGACCTGGCCGGAGGCAGCCTCCACGGCGAGGCCGCCTACGTCGATCCCCGGACCGCGCCGCCCTATTGGCGCGCGCTGGCGGGCTACGAGACGACGCTTTCGGCGGCGGCGCCGGAGCCCTTCAAGGACCTCTGGGCGCTGGCCGAGGTCTACCGCAACGGCCAAGGCTCCGTTCACCCGGCGCGCTACGACTTTTCCGCGCTCCTCACGGGCCGGACGATCTCGCTGGGCAAGGACTACGCCGGCGCCGGCTTGCGCAAGGACCTCCATCCCCTCGTCCAGCTGGAGATCTACCAGTTGGTGAACCTCGACGACGGCAGCGCTTTTTTCGCGCCGGCTTTGGATTGGAACGCGCTCGCGAACCTCCATCTCAGCGGCGGCTGGCAGCGGTTTTCCGGAGGGCGCGGCACGGAGTACGGGCGGCTGGCGAACTTGGCCTTCCTGCAGGCGCAGTATTTCTTTTAGCGTCCGAAGGACCTAAGACGTTCCTCGCTTTATTCCGTAAAATAAAAAAATGCGGATCATCGCCGCCGCCGCTTGCGTCGCCCTCCCGTTCGCCGCTTCCGGCGCGGCCGAGGCGGCCCAGGCCGTGGCGCGGCCGTCCTACGCTCAGGTCCCGGTTCCGGCGCTGGCGCCAACGGCCCTGGCGGCGGATCTCGCGCAGCCGCTTTCCGCTCCGGCCGCCGCTCCGCTCGCCGGGCTCGGGGACGGCGTCCTCGCTGAAGCCGTGCTTTCCGCGGGGATCGACGCTATGCCGCGAGAAGAGGCCGCCGCGGCCGTCGCGCTGGAAGAGGCCGCGGTCTTTCCCGTCGCTAGTCCGCGGCAGCGGGCCCGGGCCGAGGCGGCGCGGCTCACGCGCGGCGTCGCCGACGTCCGGGATTCCGCCGGCCCGCTGTCGGCGGCGGCCCCGGAAGCGGCGTACGGCGCGGGCGCGGCGATGGACGCTTTGCTCGGCGGCTTCCGGAGCTCGCCGCGCGCCGGCCTCGAGACGGAGCCTCTGGCGGCCGAGCTGGGCGGCATAAGCGACGGCGCGGGGGCGCCGGACCCGGGCACCCAGCTCGCGCGTCCGGCGGGAAAGGACATCGCGGAGTCCGCGCGCGCCCACGACGACGGACGAGACGATCCTCCTTCGCCGCCGCCGACCTCGCGCGGCTTCCCGATGGCGCTGCTGTCCCCCTTTCTATTCGGCCTGGGAACGCTTGGAGCGCTGGTCGGCCTCGGCGCGGCGCTCGCCGGGGCCGGCGGAGCGTATCCCGTCGCGATCGCGCTGGCCGGTCTGGCGGCCATGGGCCTCGGGGCGCTCGCCCGCCGGATTCGGCCTCTTCCTTAAAAGACAGACCCTGGCATTTGGCCCGCCCGGAGTCTATCCTTCGGGGGTGAGGGATTTCCGGGCCCTGCAGGGCGTCGGCGCGGCTCTGTTCTTAGCGGTCGCCTACGGGCTGATGAGCTCCCACGGCTCAGGCGCGGACCAACGCCCGGCGAGACGGAGCTACGCGCGCCGATCGGCGCGGACGCCCGGCGAGTACCTCAGCGCGTCGGCGGGGCCGACGATGACGCGGGACGCCGCGGGCGCCTACTCCCCGCCGCCGGCGTTCATCGCCGCGCCGCGGCTGCCGTCCACGGCCCGGCGAGGATTGGGAGCCGTCGCCCCGCCGCCGCCGCCGTCCGCCCCCGGAGCCCCGGCGCGGGGCCGTGCCGCGGGCGCGGC
>DATLOS010000252.1:0-2990 GCA_035536155.1 Elusimicrobiota bacterium | reverse complement strand
TTCCACCAGGGAGACCACGGCTACGACGTCGCCTTCGCCGCCTTGCAGCTGCTGTTGGGAAGGCGCGGCGGGAGCGAGCTCGACAAGATGCTGGTCGAGGGCTACACCGAATACCGGACCGAGGAGCTCATGCTGCTCATGCTCCGCCGCGGCTATGAGGGCGGCGGAGGGATCGAAGCCGAGCTCGTGGGCCTCGCGGAGCGGGCGCACGGGACCCGGGGCTACGCCGCCACCGCCGAGGCGATGCGGCGGGCGTTCGCGAGCCAGCCTTACGGCCCGTTCGTGGCGCTGGTCCGGGCGCTGCTGCGCCAGGACGGCGGCGAGGCGATGCTCGCGGCGTTTGTCGCCCGCGGCGACGTCTCCCCCCTCGTCCAAGGGCTCGGCGCCCGGCGCTGGACGCTGATCGCCCAGCTAGCCGAGCTCTACGGGCGGTACTCCGACCGGGCCGACAAGCAGCAGAGCCATTTCACCGAGGCCTCCGGCCTCGGGGCGTGGCTCGCGGGGAAGATGGCGGACGTCGTCGAGGGGAATACCGCCTCCCGGGAGGAGATCGAGCGGATCCGGCGGACCGCCGAGGATTTCCTGGCCGCGGCTCGGGATGCCTACGCCGGCTTCTCCCCGAGCCGCCGCTTCGAGCTCCTGGGCGTCCTGGCCGGGTTCGACTTCGACTCTTCCGCGGACGTCGGCGCCGAGATCGCCGCCCGCATCCGGGCCCGCGAGGCCGTCGGCCCGGCCCATCGGGTCCAAGCGGTCCTGCTCGCCGCGGCGCTCTCGCTGCTCACGGCGGCGGGGGTGTTCGGCCTCCAGCCGCAGGACGTCTCGCCGCCTTGGCAGTCCCTGCCGCTATGGGTCGGCGTCGTGCAGCTGGCCGCGAGCCTCGTCCTCCTGCACTTATGGCCGGTCTACGTCGCCGCCCGCGGCGGCATGCAGTTCATGCTGCGCTTCCTCCCCTCCTCGCCCATTGACACCCGCCGCCCCTCCTGATAGTCTCGCCGGATGAGGATTCTCCTGGCGCTCTGCGCCGCCGCTCTGCTTCATTCCTCCGCGTCGGCGCAGGCGCGCCGCTCGGTGCGCGAGGAGCTCGCCGCCGAGCTCGCCGCCGACCCGGGATTCACCGCGGCGGACCGGGACGCCCTCATGGACGCGCTCGGCCAGCGCTTCGCCGGCTACGCCAACGAGGTGGCCACACCCCCGCGCCGGAACGCGCTCCAGGTCGTCTTGCGCATGATCGTCGAGGGGCACCTCGATCAGGCGCCGCCCGAGCGCATCGCGGACGTGAGCTTCGCCGCCTACCAGGCCATCGGCCGCGGCGCGCCGTCCGACGCGGTCGAAGGGATCGCCCTCTACGGCTACCGCAAGAAGATTCCCGCCGACCTCATCGCGGCCTGGGCCAACGGCTACCGCCAGCTCGTCTCCGCGAGGGTCCCGGAGGAGGTCGCCGCCGACCTGGTGCGAAACGCCATGGAGCTCGACTGGGACGAGTCGACCTTCAACACCCTCAAGTGGGCGCTGGTGCAGGGCGCGAAGGACGGCTTCGACCCGCGCGACCATGCCACCTACCTCCTCGGGAACATGCGCTCGGGCAAGCGCCGGCCCGGGGAGCTCTCCGCCGCGGCGAGCGCCTATTTCAAGAAGCTCTCCAAGACCAAGGCCAAGCCGGAGCTGCCCGCCTACGAGGGCGCTTTCCGCAAGGCTCCCCCACCCGCGCCCGCCTACGAGGCGCGTCCGGTCGAGACGCCGCCGACGCCTTCGGTCAAGCCGCCGCCGCCTCCCCTGCCCGCGGAATTGGGGCTAGCGATGGCCAAGCTCTGGCCGGGCCTGGAGAAGAGCGCGCGCTCCTACCTGGGCACGCCCTACGTCTGGGGAGGCACGACCCATCAGGGCATCGACTGCTCCGGCTTCACCCAGAACAGCTACGGCGAGAACCGCGTCAAGATCCCCCGCGTCGCCAAGGACCAGGCCAAGACCGGCGAGGTCGTCGACTCGGCCGACCTGCGCGAGGGCGACCTCATCTTCTTCAACACCAAGGGCGCGGGCGTCTCCCACGTGGGCATGATGGTCGACCCGAAGCGCCGCCAGTTCATGCACGCCTCGTCGTCGCACGGGGTCATGCTCCAGAACCTGGACGCCTACTACTTCAAGTCCCGCTACCTGGGCGCTCGCCGGATCGTCCCCTAAAATTAGAAGACGATAGGCCCAAAGTTCGTGGGCCTATTGCTCCGGACGCGATTAGGCCCTCCGTTACCTGCGCACGCGCGCGCGAAGCCTACAATGGGCCCAATGGAAGCCCCTTGGGTCGACGGCCTGACCATACCCGAAGTCCTGGAGCGCACCGCCGCGCGCTTCGGTCCCCGGGACGCGCTGGTGTTCCCCGAGCTCCGCTACCGCAAGCCCTGGACCCAGCTCCTGGCCGACGTGCGGCGGACGGCGCGGGCGCTCATGGCCCTGGGCGTGGAGAAAGGCGAGCACGTCGGAGTGTGGTCGACGAACTGGCCGCAGTGGGTCGTGCTCCAGTTCGCCTGCGCGGAGATCGGCGCGGTGCTGGTCAACATCAATCCGGCCTACCGCGCGCACGAGCTCGAGTACGTCCTGCGCCAGGCCGACATCACCACCCTGTTCCTGACCGACCGCTTCAAGGGCACCGACTATCCCGCGGTGCTCGGCGAGATTCCCCCCGGCGCGCTGCCCCGGCTCAAGCGCGCGATCAGCATCCACTCCGCCGCCGCGCCCGGCCTCCAGGCCTGGCCCGAGTTCCTCGCGCGCGCCGCGGAGGTCTCCGAACGCGGCCTGGCCCGCCGCCGCGCCCAGGTCGCCCCGGACGACGTGGCCAACATCCAGTACACCTCGGGGACGACGGGCTTTCCCAAAGGCGCGATGCTGACCCACCGCAACCTCCTCATGAACGCCTGGCACGTGGGCGAGCGCCAAAGCTTCGGCCCCGACGACCGCCTCTGCCTGCCGGTGCCGTTCTACCACTGCTTCGGCTGCGT
>DATLOS010000251.1:0-2314 GCA_035536155.1 Elusimicrobiota bacterium | reverse complement strand
GCTCCAGCGGCTCCCCGAGTCCCGGGCGCGCCCCCCGATCCTGCCCTCGCCCTTCCATGATGAAGCCTCGCGCTGAGCTCGCCGCCGCCCTCCTGCTCCTCGGCGCCGCCGGCGCGCGCGCGCAGGACGTCGGCGCCCTGGATCGGGCGATGGCGACGGAGCTCGCCCGCTCCACCGCGACCCTGCGCCAGGACGACAACCCGCTTCCCTACTTCGTCTCCATCCGGGTGACCGACGAGGAAGGCGCGCTGGCGCGCTGCCAGATGGGCCGCGTCTCGGGCGAGGCCCGGCACCGCTCGCGGCGGGCGACGCCCGACGTGCGCGTGGGGAGCCGCGAGCTCGACAACCACCCCATCCAGCCCACGGCCTCCGCGGAAGGCGCGGACATCCCCGCGGACGGCGACGTCTTCGCGCTGCGCCACGCCCTGTGGACCACGCTCGATCCGGCCTACAAGGCCGCGGTCGCCGGGTTCCTGCGCAAGCAGGCCCTGCGCGTGCGCCGGGGAAAGGCCGACTACGAGACCGACGACCTGGACGCGCAGCCGGCCGCGGTCCTGCGGCAGGCGGGCTTCGAGCGCCCCTGGGAGGACGCCCGCCCCTGGGCGCGCGACGCCTGCCGGGCCGGGACCGCGGCGTTTCGGGGACGGCCGCGCACGCTTTCCGCCGACTCCGACGCGCGCGTGTCCCGGGCGCGCGAGCGCCTGCTCACCTCCGAGGGGACCGACGTCGCCGCGCGGATCTCGCTGGCGCAGATCGGCATCCACGCGACGGACATCGCCGACGACGGCATGCTCGTCTCGGTCTCGCGCTCCTTCATCGCGCCGGAGCCGGCGGACCTGCCGGGCCCGGACCGCCTCGAGCGCGAGTCGCGGGAGATGATGGCGGATCTCGACGCCCTGCGCGCCTCGGTCTCCACGTCCCCGATGACCGCGCCGGCCCTCGTGGACCCGAGCGTGTCGGCGGCCCTCTTCCAGGCGCTCGCGGCGCGGCTCTCCGGCGAGGAGCAGCGCAACCCGAGCGGCGCCCAGACCTTCAAGGGCAAGCTCGGGCAGGCGGTCCTTCCGTCCCACTTGACCTTGGTGGACGACCCGACGGTCTCCTCCTTCCGGGGAGCGGCCCTGGCCGGCGCCTACGCGGTCGACGACCAGGGCGTCCCGGCGCGGAAAGTGACCTTGGTGGAGAACGGCGTCCTGCGCGGCTTCCTCCTCTCCCGCTACCCCGTGGTCGGCGCCGGCGGCTCGAACGGGCACGGCCGGGCCGCGCCCGGCCAGGCGCCGATGGGCCGGCCCGGGAACCTCTTCGTCCGCTCCTCGGCGCCGCTCTCCCCCGAGCGGCTCCTCGAGCGGCTGCTGCGCGAGTGCCGCCGCCAAGGCAAGCCTCACGGCCTCCTGGTCGTGCGCGCGCGGGGCTGGAGCCAGCAGGGCGGCACCGGCCGCCAGCAAGCTTTCCGGCTGACTCCGACCTTGATCTACCTGGTCGACGCGGCTACCGGAAAGAAGACCTTGGTCCGGGACCTGGACCTGGTGGGCACGCCCATCGAGCTCGCCGCCCGCATCGTCGCGGCGGGAGACGACGCGGAGGCGGTCAACGCGGTCGTGGAGCAGGAGTCGGGGCGCATCCCCGTCGCGACGGTGGCCCCCTCGCTCCTGCTCTCCGAGGTCGAGCTGCAGCGCTCGGAGAGCAAGCCGCAGAAGCAGCCCATCCTCCCTCCGCCGGACGCGCCCAAGGACTGAGGGTGGCGCGCGAGCGGAAGCTGGGCGGCGTGTGGGCGTGCGCGGTGGGGGCGGCGGCGATCCTTCGCCTCATCGGCATCCGCTGGGGCTGGCCGGGCACCTACAACGCCGACGAGCCCCACCTCGTGAACCTGGCCCTGTCCTTCGGCGCCGGGACCCTGCGCCCCTACCTCTTCAAGTACCCCACGCTCTGGCCCTACGCCTTGTTCGCGGCCTACGGCGGCATGTTCGTCGCCTGGTCGGCGGCGGGCCTGCGCCACGGGCTCTCCGAGTTCGCCGCGCTCTACGCTTGGCGGCCGGGGAACTTCTTCCTGATCGGGCGTCTGCTCGCCGCGGCCTGCTCGCTGGGCGCGGCCGAGGTCCTGCGCCGGACCGAGAAAGACCTGGGGCGCGGGGCGCCGTGGGGGGCCTTGCTCCTCGCCTTCTCGCCCGTCGTGGTCGAGCTCGCCCACTCCTGCAAGCCGGACTGCCTGATGCTGCTCCTCGCCGCGCTGGGCTGGCGGGCGGCCCTGCGCTTGGCGCGCGAGGGCGGCCGGCGCGCGCACTGGGCCTGCGGGGCCTGGCTCGGCCTGGCGCTCTCG
>DATLOS010000250.1:0-3752 GCA_035536155.1 Elusimicrobiota bacterium | reverse complement strand
AGTCCGGCGGCGGTCGCCACCAGCGCCTCGGAGATGCCGGCCGCCACGATCGCCGGTCCGCCCGTGCCGGAAGCCGCCAGGTCGTGGAAGGCCTTGATGATGCCGACCACGGTGCCGAAGAGGCCGATGAAGGGCGCGGTGTTGCCCATGGTGCCCAGGACGCCCAGGAAGCGCTCCATCTTGAGCCGCTCCTCGAGCCGCTTCGTGGCGAGCAGCTCCTCCAGGTCCGCGCGGGAGTGGTTGCGGTGGGTGAGCGCGTAGTACACGATCTGCGCCGCGGGGGCCGGGCTCTTCTGGCAGGCGGCCTGCGCCTGGTCGGCCTTGCCCGACTCGAGGAGCTTGCGGATGCCCGCGAGGAGGTGGTCCACGTTGACCCGCGCCTTCCTAAAGAACCACCAGCGCTCGATGGTCGCCGCGATGGAGATCACGGAGCAGAAGAACAGGATGATGAGCGTGAAGCTTTCCCGAAGGAGAGCCTGAAAATCGATCTGGGTGGGCATGCGCGGATTCCTCCTCGTCTATTGCGCGGCCGCCGCCGGGGCGGTCGCGGTCTTCTTGGCCGGCTTCTTGGCCGATTTTTTGGTCGTCTTCTTGGACGCGGCGGCCGGCTTGGTCTCATCCGGCATCACCATCGTGTGATTGTCGTCCGGCACGTCGTTGACGGCGGAGCGGGAGTCCGCTCCGTCGCCCACCGCCGTGTCCCCCGCCTTGGCCGTCTTGCGGGCTTTCCCCGGCCCGGCCTTGCGCAGGGCCACGGCGCGCTGGCGAGCGGCCGCCGCGACCTGCCCGCTGGCGTTGGCCGCGAGGTCCTCGTAGGTCGCCGCCGCGCGCGCGTTCTCCTCGGCCTTCTCGTAGGTCTCGCCGAGCTTGATCAAGGCCTGGAGACGGAAGGAGTTCTTCTTGGGCGCCTTCCCGATCATGGCCTCCCACGCGCGCCGCGCCTCGTCGGGCTCGCCCATGAGCTGGCTGACCTCGCCCTTGCGGTATCCCGCCTCCGCGGCGGTGGCCGCGTCGGGCGAGTTGTCGAGGATGCGGCTCAAGGTCCCCATCGCGCCGACGAAGTCCTTCTGGTCCTTCTGGATGGCGAAGATCTCCCAGAGCGCCGCCTTGCCGGTCTCGTCCTTCTCTCCGACCGTGTTGGCGTAGCGCGAGTACGCCTCTTGGGCGCGGTCGAGCTTGCCCAGCGCCTTGTAGGAGAGCGCCAGGTTGAACTGCGCCGCCTTGACGTACTCCGAGCTCGGGTAGTCGTCGATGAGCCGCTGGTAGTGCTCCGAGGCCGGCTCGTACTCCTTGGCGCTGTAGTGCGCGCTGGCCAGGTGGAAGAGCGCCAGAGGCGTGTCCTCGCTCTTGGGGAAGTTCTCCAGGAAGCGGGTGAACGCGAACACCGAGTCCGAGTTCCGGCCGGCGTTGAAGTAAGCCTCGCCCAGGAGGAACTGCGCCTTCTTGAGCTTGGCGTTGCCGGTGTAGTCGACGCTGAACTTCTGGAAGGCCGCCGAGGCCTCGGCATAGGCCTTCGCCTCGAAGTAGCGCCGTCCGATGCGGAATTGCGCGTCGCCGGCGATCGGGGTGCCGGGCACCGCCGCGATCACGGCGCCGAGGGACTTGGCGAAGTCCGCGCTCTTCGAGCGGTCGAAGACCGCCTCCATCAGGTCGAGGCCGTCGGTGGCCTCGGGCGCGTCGGGGAACTTGGAGATCAAGGTCAGGGCCCCGTTCAAGGCGCCGGCGTCGTCCTTCAGGTTGAAGGCGGACATCGCGAGCCGTAGGTACGCCAGCGGCAGCTGGTCGGACTTGGGGAACTTGGCCATGATCGCCCGGTAGGCGGCGGCCGACTCCTTGTACTTCTGGGCGCGGAACAGCGTGTCCGCGACCTGGTACTCGGCCTTGGGCGTCTCCGGCGCGTTCGGGTAGTTGGCCTGCAGACGCTGCCAAGTCTCGATGGCCTGGGTGTAGTAGCGCAGGTGGTAGAGGCTCATGCCCGCGCGGTAGAGGGCCTCGGGCGCCAGCTTCGAGGCGGTGTTCTCCTTGGCGAACTTGTCGTAGAGCTGGTAGGCGTCCTCGTACTCCTTGCGGTTGTACATGCTGTCGGCGATGCCCAGCTCGTTGTCGCCGGAGAAGGTGAAGGAGGAGCTCAGCACGGAGAGCATGTCCTTGAGCTTCTTGCGCTCGGCCAAGGCGCCCTCGTCGTCGCCCAGCATCGAGTAGCTCCAGGCCAGGCCGTCCTGCGCGTAGAAGGCGGCCTGGTCGTTGGGGTAGACCTTGAGCACCATCTCATAGATGGCCTTGGCCTCGTCGACGCGGTTCATCTGCAGGTAGGCCTCCGCGGCGTAGAGGTAGCTCAGAGGCCGCCAGCGCGACTGAGACGGCGGCAGGTGCCGGAAGATGAACTGGTAGGACGTGAGGATCGAGTTGTAGCTCTTGAGATTGTACTGCGTCTGGAGGATCGAGAAGAGCGCCTGCTCGGCCACGTCGGAGGTCGGGGCGACGTCGATGATGCGCTGGAACGCCGTCACGGCCTCGGTGTGGCGCTTCTGGCCGAGCAGCGCGTTGCCCAGGATCAGGTACACGTTCTTGGCCAGCGTATGCGTGGGGTAGAGGGAGAGGAAGTTGCGCGAGGTCTGCGCGGACTGGGCGTAGTCCCCCACCTGGTACTGCGCCCAAGCCAGCTTGTAGTGCGCCAGCGGGGACACCACCACCGTCTCGGGGAACTGCGTGATCACCTTGGTGTAGGCGAAGAGGGCCTCGCGGAACTGGTTCTCGACCAGGTAGGACTCCGCGATGAAGTACTGCGACAAGGGCGCGAAGAAGTCCTTCGGATAGCGGTCGATCACCGATTGGAAGTGCGCCCGCGCCTCGACGAAGTTCTGCTTCTGGAAGTGCGCCGAGCCGATGCGGAACAAGGCCGATACGCGCAGCGGCGACTCGGGGTACTTCGACAGGAAGCGCTGGTACTTGGTGATCGCGCCGTCGAAGTCCTTGGCCAGGAAGAAGGAGTCTCCGATGAAGAACTCGGTCTCCTCGACCAGGGGATGCGCCGGGTACTCGCGGGAGAGGCGCTCGAAGGCCGCGGCGGCGAGGTAGGGGCGCTTGGAGAGGAGGTAGGTCTTGCCCAGGTAGAAGGCGGCCTCGGCGCTGTTGACCTGCTTGAGCGCCTTCTCCGCGTTCGGGTAGTCGCCCTTGTGCAGGTTGATGATGCCCTGCGCGTAGAGGACCTCGGGGACCTTGAGGTAGTTCGGGTAGGTCTCGCCCAGGAGGAAGAGGTTCGACTCCGCGTCGCCGAACTGCTCGAGAGCGAGGTTGGCGAAGACGATGCCCATCCAGGCCTCGGGCATGATGTAGGACTTCGGGAAGTCGCGCTCGACCCTCTTCCACTCCTCGATGGCCGTGGTCCAGTCGCCCGCGTCGTAGGCGGTCTCGCCCAGCCGGTATTGGGCGGAGGCGCGCAGGCCCGTCTTCTCCTTGTGATATCGCTCCAGGACCGCCTGATAGGCGCTGCGCGCGTCCTGGATGGCGGAGATGGCCTGAGGATTGCGCAGGGCCGCGGTGGAGAAGCCCGAGTACTGCTGCTGCGTCTTCGGCGCGGGCGGGCGCGGGGCGGGGGCGCGCTTCGAGGCCGACTCCGCCTTGAGGATCTTCACCGCCTGG
Organism: Elusimicrobiota bacterium; assembly: GCA_035536155.1. Lineage (GTDB taxonomy): Bacteria > Elusimicrobiota > Elusimicrobia > UBA1565 > UBA1565 > DATLOS01. Next base: position 110 of record DATLOS010000250.1, on the reverse strand, counting down.
TCGAGGTAGGCTTCGCCGGCCATGAACTGGGCGTCCGCCGCCCGCGGGCTGTCCGGGAAGCGGTGCAGGAAGCGCTCGTAGGCCTCCAGCGCCGCGACCTTGTCGCGAGA
>DATLOS010000249.1:0-3953 GCA_035536155.1 Elusimicrobiota bacterium | reverse complement strand
TCCTCAAGCTGGCCGACGCCAGGACCTTCCCGCTCATCGTGTACTGGTACTCGGGCGTCCTGAACTACTTCATCCCGTCCGGCGGCTCGAAATGGGCGATCGAGGCGCCTTACCTTCTTCAGGCCGCGCGCGCGCTGCGCGTGTCCCCGGCCGCGACCGTGCTCGCCTACGCTTGGGGAGACATGGCGACCGACCTGATCCAGCCGTTCTGGTGCCTGCCGCTTTTGGCCGTCGCCCGGCTCGAGTTCAAGGACATCCTCGCCTACGAGGCCCTGGCTTTCCTGGTCTGCCTGATCCTCGGCAGCGCCGCCTTTTATCTCGCGTTTTGATTATAAAAAGCAGTTTTAAAATAACGATTATTTAATCTTGATTCCAGGAGTCAGGAATTGCTATACTTCGAGTATGGCAGGCTCCGCGGACGCGCTCAACGAGATCACCCAGGGGGAGTACAAGTACGGCTTCTCCTCGGACATCGACGCCGATCAGGCCCCGAAAGGCCTGAGCGAGGACATCATCCGCCTCATCTCGGCGAAGAAGAAGGAGCCGGCCTTCATGCTGGAGTGGCGGCTCAAGGCCTACCGGCATTGGCTGACGATGGTGGAGCCGACCTGGCAGAACGTCCACTACCCGAAGATCAACTACCAGGACGTCATCTACTACTCGGCGCCCAAGCCCAAGAAGCAGCTGGCCAGCATGGACGAGGTGGACCCGGAGGTGCGCAAGACCTTCGAGAAGCTGGGCATCCCGCTCGAGGAGCAGAAAATCCTCGCCGGGGTCGCGGTGGACGCCGTCTTGGACAGCGTCTCCGTCGCGACCACCTGCAAGAAGAAGCTCTCCGAGCTGGGCATCATCTTCTGCTCTTTCTCCGAGGCGGTGCAGAACCACCCGGAGCTCATCGAGAAGTACCTGGGCTCGGTGGTGCCGGCCGGCGACAACTTCTTCGCCGCCTTGAACGCCGCGGTGTTCTCGGACGGCTCCTTCTGCCACATCCCCAAGGGCGTGCGCTGCCCGATCGAGCTCTCCACGTACTTCCGCATCAACGCCGCGGGCACGGGCCAGTTCGAGCGCACGCTGATCGTCGCGGAAGAGGGCTCCTACGTGAGCTACCTGGAGGGCTGCACCGCGCCGATGCGCGACGAGAACCAGCTCCACGCCGCGGTGGTCGAGCTGGTGGCCTTGGACGACGCCCAGATCAAGTACTCCACCATCCAGAACTGGTACCCGGGCGACAAGGACGGCAAGGGCGGCATCTTCAACTTCGTCACCAAGCGCGGCAAGTGCAAGGGCGTCAACTCCAAGATCTCCTGGACCCAGGTCGAGACCGGCTCGGCCATCACCTGGAAGTACCCCTCCTGCATCCTGCAGGGCGACAACTCGGTGGGGGAGTTCTACTCGGTCGCGCTCACCAACCACCGCCAGCAGGCCGACACCGGCACCAAGATGATCCACATCGGCAAGAACACGAAGAGCACCATCGTGTCGAAGGGCATCTCCGCCGGGCACGGCCAGAACACCTACCGCGGCCAGGTGAAGATCTTGAAGGGCGCTCAGGGCGCGCGCAACTACTCGCAGTGCGACTCGCTCCTGATGGGCGACACCTGCGGGGCGCACACCTTCCCCTATCTCGAGGTCCAGAACACCAGCTCGACCGTCGAGCACGAGGCCACGACCTCGAAGATCGGCGAGGACCAGCTCTTCTACTGCCGACAGCGCGGCCTCTCCACCGAGGACGCGGTGTCGCTCATCGTCAACGGATTCTGCAAGGACGTATTCAAGGAACTGCCCATCGAGTTCGCGGTCGAGGCCCACAAGCTCCTGAGCTTGAGCCTCGAGGGCGCGACCGGCTGAGTTTGGAGAACGACATGCTCGAGATCAAAGGACTGAAGGCGTCGGTGGCGGGCAAGGAAATCCTGCGCGGGATCGACCTTTCCGTGAAGGCGGGCGAGGTGCACGCGATCATGGGCCCGAACGGCTCGGGCAAGAGCACCCTCTCCCACGTCCTCACCGGGCGCGAGGGCTACACCGTCACCGGCGGCTCCGTCTCCTACGCGGGAAAGGACCTCCTGGCGATGTCCCCCGAGGACCGCGCGCGGGAAGGCGTGTTCCTCGCGTTCCAGTATCCCGTCGAGATCCCGGGAGTCACCAACAAGTATTTCCTCAAGGCCGCCTACAACGCCAAGCGCAAGCACCGCGGCGAGCCCGAGGCCAGCGCCGGCGAGTTCCTCAAGATCATCAAGGCCAAGGCGGCCGACGTGCAGATGAACCCCGAGTTCCTGAACCGCTCCGTCAACGAGGGATTCTCCGGCGGCGAGAAGAAGCGCAACGAGATCCTGCAGATGGCGGTGCTCGAGCCCAAGCTCGCGCTCTTGGACGAGACCGACTCCGGCCTCGACATCGACGCCTTGAAGACCGTGGCGGCCGGCATCAACGCCATGCGCTCGCCGCAGCGCGCCTTCGTGGTGATCACGCACTACCAGCGGCTCCTCGACTACATCGTCCCGGACCAGATCCACGTCCTGGCCGGCGGCCGGATCGTGAAGTCCGGCGGCAAGGAGCTGGCGCTCCAGCTGGAGAAAGAAGGTTACGCCTTCCTGGAGAAAGCCGCGGCATGAACGCCAAGAGCTGCGCCGACGCTTTCGCTCGCGCCCTTCCCGGCCTTCCCGGTGGGGAGCGTTCCGAGCTCGCGTCCTTGCGCCGCGCGGCTCTGGAGCGCTTCAAGAAGGCGGGCTTTCCGACGACCCAGGACGAGGACTGGCGCTTCACCGACCTCTCCCCCGCTCTCGCCAAGCCCTTCGAGCCGACCCTGGATTGGGCGAAGGTCCCGGCTATCGGCGAGCGGCCCCGTTTCGGCGCCAGGCTGGTCTTCGTCAACGGGCGCTTCGCCCCCGAGCTCTCCGACAAGCCGGCGGCGCACGTCCGGCCCTTGAGCGAGGTCCTGCGCGAGACGCCCAAGCCGGTCGACCCGCGCATGGCCGACGGCGAAGGCGCCCTCGCGAGCCTCAACACGGCTTTCTTCAGCGACGGCGCCTTGGTGCGGCTGACGGGCGAGACGCCCGCCGTCCACTTGCTGTTTCTGACCGGGGGAGCGGCCGGGACCCCGCCCATGATCCACACCCGCGTCCTGGTCCTGACCGAGCGCGGCTCGCGCGGCCTCGTGGTCGAGGAGCACGCCGGCCTCGGCGGAACGTATTTCTCCAACCATGTGGCCGAGGTCTTCGCCGCGGAAGGGGCGTCGGTCGAGCACGTGCGCATCCAGAACGAGGGCCTGGAGGCGTTCCACGTGTCCTCCACGCGGGCGCGCCTGGCCAAGGACGCGCGCTACGCCGCCCACGCCTTCGGCCTCGGCGCGGCTCTTTCCCGCAGCGACGTGCTCTGCCGCCTGGAGGCGGAGGGCGCGGACTGCTCGCTCAACGGGCTCTACCTCGCCTCCGGGACCCAGCACGCCGACCACCACACCCGCGTGATCCACGAGCGGCCGCACGGCTCGAGCCGCGAGCTCTACAAGGGCATCCTGGACGGCAAGGCCCGGGCGGTGTTCGACGGCGCGATCGAGGTGACCCCGGACGCGCAGAAGACCGACGCCAAGGTCTACAACAAGAACCTCCTGCTTTCCGAGACGGCCTTGATCAACACCAAGCCCGAGTTCAAGATCCACGCCAACGACGTGCAGTGCAAGCACGGGGCGACGGTGGGCCAGCTTTCTTCGGACGCCCTCTTCTACCTGCGCTCGCGCGGCATCGGCGCGGTCGAGGCGCGGAACCTCCTGGTTCACGCCTTCGCCGGGGAGATGCTGGCCGCCTTGCCCGAGATGCTGCGCGAGCCCTTGAACGCCGCGATCGACGCGAGGCTGCCATGAGCGCCGCCATCGAGAAGCAGCGCGCGGATTTCCCCATCCTCTCCCGCGAGGTACGGGGCAGGCCGCTCGTCTACCTGGACAACGCCGCGACCACGCA
>DATLOS010000248.1:0-4224 GCA_035536155.1 Elusimicrobiota bacterium | reverse complement strand
GTTCCCCTCCTCAGCTTCCCTCGTAATGATGGGGTCCGGGGTTCGAGTCCCCGCGTCGGCTTCTCGCTAGTACGTGGTGCAGCTCTTTGCCAGGTAGGCGGAGATCTTGCGCGGGGCCCACTTGAAGAACGCGAGCGACCGGCCCTTCGCCGTGTCCTTGCGGACCGCGAACAGCGCCCGCTGCGGGACACCACCCGCCAGCGAGACCCGGAAGTGGATGAGCACACGCTTCGTGTGCGTCGGGCATTTGCCGGTGATGTGACCCATGAAATCGGGCGTCACCGTCTGGTTCAGGGGGAGCCGGCCAGGCCTGAGGGCGACCCGCCGCGATGACGGACGGCAGATCGACTTGTCCACCTTCAGGCTGTTCTTCACGTCCTTGAAGACCATTTGAAAGGCGTGGTCGGCTGCCGTGGTGACAGTCGCCATGGCCGGGCCTGCCTGGACCTGGCCGCCGGGTGGCAGCCGAACCTGTGCGCCGACGAAGAAGACCTGGTGAGGGAACGAGCGGCAGGAATAGGTCTCGTCGACGACGTGGCTCGCCGGAGCGGCGAACGCGCTCCCCGCGGCTACTGCGGCAACGGCTCCCGCTGGGGGCTCGCGATCCACTACTCCCACGAGAAGAACCTCATGGGCACCGCCGGGGCGCTCAAGAAGGTGCAGAAGTTCTTCGACGGCTTCCCCATCCTGGTGATGTCCGGCGACGGCCTGAGCGACGTCGATCTCTCGGCGCTCTATCAGTTCCACAAGAAGAAGGGCTCCATCGCCACCATGGTCACGAAGGCCGTGGACTCCCGCTTCGACTACGGCGTCACGATGAGCGACAAGAGCGGACGCATCACCGGCTTCATGGAGAAGCCCTCCTGGAGCCAGGTTTTCTCGAACCAGGTGAACACCGGCATTTACCTCTTCGAGCCCGAGATCCTGCGCATGATCCCCAAGGGCGTCTACGATTTCGGCCACGAGCTCTGGCCCAAGCTCCTCAAGCTGCGCAAGCCGATCTACGCCTGGGAGTGGAAAGGCTATTGGTGCGACGTGGGCAACCTCACCGAGTACCGCAAGGCCCAGCACCACAGCCTGGACGAGCTGGTGGGCATCAACATCCCGGGAAAGGAGCTCCAGCGCCGGGTCTGGGTGCAGGAGAACGCGAAGATCCATCCGCGCGCGATCCTGAAGGCCCCCTGCCTCATCGGCAAGGGCGCCGAGATCATGGAAGGCGCCCAAGTCGGGCCCTACACCGTCGTCGGAGACCGCTCCATCATCGCCCCCAGCGCCGTGCTCAAAAATTGTATACTCTTCGAGAACGTGGCCGTCGGCTCCAAGGTCCATTTGGACAACTGCATCGTCGGAGCCAACGGGCACATCACGGAAAACATCACGGTATACGAGGCCGCGGTCCTGAGCATCCGCAAGTAGCTCGGACGGCCTTCCCTCAGAGGAACCCCATGCAAAAGAACGGACGCCACTTCTTCCCCTCGGAGTCGGTCACCGAAGGGCACCCCGACACGGTCTGCGACCAAGTCTCGGACGCGGTGCTCGACGCGGTGCTGGCCGACGACCCCATGGGGCGCGTCGCCTGCGAGACCTTCGTCAGCCGCGGCATCGTCATGGTGGGCGGCGAGATCACCACCAAGACCTTCGTGGACGTGGACCGGCTGGCGCGCGAAGTGATCAAGGACATCGGCTACGACCACCCGAAGTACGGCTTTTCCTACCAGCTCTGCGCCGTCCTCAACGCCATCGGCCAGCAGTCCCCCGACATCGCCCAGGGCGTGGACACCGGCGGCGCCGGCGACCAGGGCATGATGTTCGGCTACGCCTGCCGCGAGACGCCGGAGCTGATGCCGCTGCCGATCATGCTCGCCCACAAGCTCACTCGACGCCTGGCGGACGTGCGCCGCTCCGGCGAGCTCTCCTACCTCGGCCCGGACGGCAAGAGCCAGGTCACGGTCGAGTACCTGGACGGCCGCCCGCTGCGCGCCGACACCGTCGTGGTCAGCACCCAGCACACCGAGGAGATCCTCGACAAGAGCGGCGAGAAGATCACCGAGAAGGCGCGCAAGGAGCTCATCGACGTCATCGTGCGCCCGGTCCTCGGCAAGCGCCTGGTCGACGACAAGACCAAGTTCTTCATCAACCCGACCGGCAAGTTCGTCGTCGGCGGCCCGGTCTCCGACACCGGCATGACCGGCCGCAAGATCATCGTCGACACCTACGGCGGCCTGGCGCCCCACGGCGGCGGCGCCTTCTCCGGCAAGGACCCGACGAAGGTCGACCGCTCGGCCTGCTACATGGCGCGCTACATCGCCAAGAACGTCGTGGCCGCGGGGCTGGCCGAGGAGTGCACCATCCAGCTCGCGTACGCCATCGGCGTCGCGGAGCCGGTCGGCCTCTACGTGGACACCCACGGCACCGGGACCCTCGATGAGGGCCGGATCGAGGCGCTGGTGCGCAAGCACTTCCAGCTCACGCCCAAGGGCATCATCTCCAGCCTCAAGCTGCGCCGGCCCATCTACCGGCAGTCGGCCGCGTACGGCCACTTCGGCCGGACCGAGTCGATCTTCGAGTGGGAGAAGACCGACAAGGCCGCCGTCCTGCGCGACGAGGCGGGCGTCAAGGCGAAGAACGGCCGCCGCACGCTGGCCGGCGTCGGAGCCTGAGCCCGTGGAGCGCATCGAGCCGACTCGGCAGCTGGCGGCGAAGATCTGGTGGGCGTTCGCCTGGCGGGCGCTCCTATTGGTCGTCGGCGCCGGCTTCCTTCTCGGTCTGGCGCTCGGCCTGATCGGCTTCGCCCTCAAGACCTCGCAAGAGTCCATGGCGAACGTCTCCGGCTTCCTCGGGCTGCTCATCGGCGTCGGCGCCTCGATCGAGGTGATGTACCGCCTGCTGAACAAGCGCTTCAAGACGTTCCAGCTGGTGGTCGTCTCCCCCGACGAGGAGCAGCCGCAGGCCTAGCGGTGGCTTCCGACAAGCGGGTCGCCTCCGCCCGCGCCGCCGTCGCCGACATCGGCGACGGGGCGACGGTCCTCGTCGGAGGCTTCGGCCTCTGCGGGATCCCCGAGAACCTGCTCGCGGCCCTGCGGGAGAAGGGAGCCAAGGGCCTCACCTTGGTCGCCAACAACGCCGGCACCGACGAGCACGGCATCGGCCCCCTCCTGCGCAACGGCCAGGTGCGCAAGATGATCATGTCCTACGGCGGCGAGTGCAAAGCCTTCGAGGAGATGGCGCTCTCCGGAGCCCTTCAGGTGGAGTGGACGCCCCAGGGCACCTTGGCCGAGCGCATCCGCGCGGGCGGGGCCGGCATCGGCGGCTTCTTCACGCCGACCGGCTACGGCACCATCGTCGCCGAGGGCAAGGAGACGCGCGTCATCGACGGCAAGAACTACGTCTTCGAGAAGCCCTTGCTCGCCGATTTCGCGCTGATCAAGGCCTCCGTCGGCGACGGCATGGGAAACCTCTCGTATCGCCGCACCGCCCGCAACTTCAATCAGGTCATGGCCACCGCCGCCAAGACGGTGATCGCCGAGGTGGAGCGCCTGGTCGAGCCCGGCAAGATCGACCCGGCCGGCGTCCACACGCCCGGCGCCTACGTCGACCGGATCTTCCAAGGCGCGTCCTACGTCAAGCCGATCGAGAAGCGCACCGTCCGCCCCCGGGAGAGCGTCCGTGGCTAAGACCGCCGCCGAGCTCGACAAGCGCATCGTCATCGCCCGCCGCGCCGCCCAGGAGCTCAAGGACGGCGACGTGGTCAACCTGGGCATCGGCGTGCCGACCTTGGTCTCCAATTACCTCCCCGCCGGCGTGCACGTCACCCTTCATACGGAGAACGGCATGCTGGGCTACGGCCCTTACCCGTTCGACGGCGAGGAGGACGCGGACCTCATCAACGCCGGCAAGGAGACGATCACCGAGCTGCCCGGCTGCTCCTACTTCGGCAGCCACGAGTCCTTCGCTTTGGTCCGGGGCGGGCACCTCGACGCCACCATCCTGGGCGCGATGGAGGTCTCCGAGACCGGAGACATCGCCAACTGGATGATCCCGGGCAAGAAGGTGAAGGGCATGGGCGGCGCCATGGACATGGTCGCCGGCGCGCGCAAGGTCATCGTCGCCATGGAGCACGCCACCAAGGAAGGAAAGCCCAAGATATTGAAGCGCTGCTCCCTGCCCCTCACCGGCAAGGGCGTGGTCAGCACCATCGTCACCGAGCTCGCCGTCATCGACGTG
>DATLOS010000247.1:0-2883 GCA_035536155.1 Elusimicrobiota bacterium | reverse complement strand
ACCTGATCTTCCTGCCCATCCGGGTCTTCCTGGAGCGCGCCACGGCCGCCGAGGCGGTTCGCATCATCGGCATCGAGGCCTTATGGCTGGCCGTGCTCGCCGCCGTCTCGGCGCGGATCTGGCGCGCCGGCCTCGAGGTGTTCTCCGCGGAGGGCGGATGAGCGAGCTCGCGCGCTACTTCCGCATCTGGCGGCGCATGGCGCTCAACAGCCTCCAGGCCCAGCTCTCCTATCGGATGGGCTCGGCCGGCTTCTTCGTGGGCAAGCTGGTGCGCATGTTCTTCTTTCTCGCCTACGTCGTGGCCATCTTCGGCCGCACGCAGAAGCTCGCGGGCTACTCCCTCGACGAGGTCGTGGTCTTCTTCCTCACCTTCAACATCATCGACGTCGCCGCGCAGATCTTCCTGCGCGGCGTCTACGCGGCCCGGCGGGTCATCGACGACGGGGACCTCGACACCTACCTCACCCAGCCCTGCGCGCCTCTGTTTCGCATGGCGTGCTCGTCGGTCGACTTCCTCGACCTCGGCACCCTGATCCCGGTGCTCGTCCTGCTCGCGCGCACCTGGCCGCGCCTGGGCCCCGTCCCGGCCGACCGGGTCCTGGCCTACGGGCTCCTCATCGCCAACGGGATGGCCATCGCCTTCGCCATCCACGTCTTCGTAGGCGCGCTCGCGGTACGCACGCAGGAGCTGGAGAACACCATCTGGGTCTATAAGGACATGATGTTCCTGGGAAAGTTCCCCATGGATATCTACGCCTCGCCGGTGCGCTGGGTATTGGTCACGGCCGTGCCCATCGGGGTGATGGTCTGCTTCCCGGCCCAGGCCCTGCTGGGCAAGCTGAGCTGGGCGTGGGGCCTCTACGCCGTGCTCCTCTCGGCGGCGCTGCTGGCCGCGAGCCTCGCCTTCTGGCGCGACTCGCTCAAGCGCTACACCTCGGTCTCGCGCTGACGAAAACCTAGGACTTGCGGCCTATGCGATTTTCCGGACCCTTCGGCCCCGGCCTTGGGCCTTTCGCCCCTGGAGCGCTCGGGCAAGCGCGGCTATCCTGCCGGCATGCCCGACACCCTCACTGAGCAGCGACAGCCGCGCTACGCCACCCCTTTCGTCTATCTGTCGCAGGAGTTCATCCAGGCCAAGGAGTACTTGGAAGCCATCTTCGCCTCCAGCTCCGACGCGATCTGCACGACGGACATGAAGGGCCGGATCATCTACTTCAGCCCCGGCGCCGAGCGCATGTTCGGCAAGTCCGCCCGCGAGGCGCAGGGGACTCTGATCGAGACGCTCTACGCCGCGGGCCGCGACGAGGCCCGCCGGATCATGCGCCACCTCTTCAAGAGCGGGAGCATGACCGACCACGAGCTCGAGCTGGTGAACGTCCAGGGCCGGCGGATCTCGATCAGCCTGTCGGCCTCCCTCCTGCGCGACCGCCGCGGCCGGGTGATCGGGACCCTCGGCATCGCCAAGGACATCAGCCGCCGCGTCGAGCTGGAGAAGAAGCTGCGCGAGCTCTCCATCACCGACAACCTCACCGGGCTCTTCAACCAGCGCCACTTCCATGAGCGCATCCACTCCGAGGTGCGCCGCGCCCGCCGCCAGAACCAGAAGCTCTCCCTCCTCGTCCTCGACCTCGACCACTTCAAGAAGGCCAACGACCTCTGGGGCCACGTCGAGGGCGACCGCATCCTGCGGGAGACCGCCGACATCCTGCGCGCGTCGGTGCGCCAGGGGGTGGACGAGGCCTTCCGCTGCGGCGGCGACGAGTTCGCCGTGGTCCTGCCCGGCCTGGGCGAGCGCGTGGCGGAGAAGGTCTCCGCCCGCATCGCCGCCGCGGCCGCGAGCAAGCCCTACGCCGGCCTCGTGGGCCTGTCCATCGGCGCGGCCGCCCTCAAGCCCGCCGACACCGTGCCCAGCCTCATCCGCCGCGCCGACAAGCACATGTACCGCTTCAAGCGCGCGCGCAAGACCTGAGCCGCCTCGACCTTTCGACGGAATTGCTAAGATTCCCCGACGTCCCTCGGAGGGGATCATGGGCAAACTCGTTCTAGTCCGGCACGGGCAGTCGCAATGGAACCTGGAGAACCGGTTCACCGGCTGGGTGGACGTGGACATCACCGAGAAGGGCGCCCAGGAGGCGCATCGCGCCGGGACGCAGCTCAAGGGAACCCATTTCGACGCCGCCTTCACCTCCGCGCTCAAGCGCGCCCAGCAGACCCTCAAGATCATCCTCGAGGAGATCGGCCAGCCCGGTTTGAAGACCATCGCCGATCCCGCGCTCAACGAGCGCCACTACGGCGACCTGCAGGGCTTGAACAAGGCCGAGACGGCGAAGAAGTACGGCGACCAGCAGGTCCACGTCTGGCGCCGCTCCTACGACGTCGCCCCCCCGGGAGGCGAGAGCCTGAAGGACACCGCGGATCGGGCGATCCCCTATTTCTTGAAGAACATCCTGCCGCTGGCCCAGGCCGGCCAGAACGTGCTGGTCGCGGCGCACGGCAACAGCCTGCGCGCGATCATGATGCGCCTGGACGGCCTCACGTCCGAGCAGGTGACCAAGCTCGAGCTCGGCACCTGCGAGCCGGTGATCTACGAGATCAACGAGAAGGGCCAAGTCGCGACCAAGACCGAGCTCCGCGCCGTCGCCTAGTCGCCGGCATCTCCTTCGTCGTCCCCGACGCGTACCCCTTGTTGCCAGATTGTGGCGCTTCTCTTTTGGGACGTGCCGCGCAAAGGCATCATGGGTTCCGTGGGACATACCCGCGGAGGACAAATGAGAACGCTCGCCTGCAAGCTCGTCGCCCTGCTTCCCATCTTCCTATCGGCGTCGCTCGCCCGCGCGGCCTGCCTCAACCGCGCCAACGCCTGGCAGAACGCGGCCTTCGCCG
>DATLOS010000246.1:0-2136 GCA_035536155.1 Elusimicrobiota bacterium | reverse complement strand
ACGACACCGAAGGCGGCGAATAGGCGCCGCTCTCGCGGCCTAGGCCGGCTTCTCTTCCTCGATCAGCTCGGCGAGCTGCCCGAAGTCGACGCTCATGGTGTTGAACCGCTCCTGGAGCTGGTCGAGCTCGGGATCGGCCTCTTGGGGCATCGGCTTTTTCTTCGCCGCGGGCTTCGCGCGCTTCGCGTTCGAGGTTTTCCGTTTCTGCATTGCCTTTCCAGTATAGCTCGATGGGTCCGCGTGCGCCAGTCCCACGCCGTCCTGCTTGCGCTCGCGCGGCAGGGACTTGATCCAGGCTTCGCGGACCAGCGCCTGCGAGCGCGTGAAGCCGGCCGACGACGAAAGGAGCTCGACCGGCCTGCGGCTGCGCGTGTAGGCCGCGCCCCTGCCGGAGTTATGCGCGGCCAAGCGCGCGGCGACGTCCTTGGCGATGCCCGTGTAGTACGTGCCGTCCGCGCAGCGGAGCAGGTAGACGCTCCACTCGGGCGGTCCTTCCGAGAGCATCCCTTGAAGCATGCGCGCGTACCGGGGCTTCACCGCGCCATTATAAGATAACTCTCCTCTAGCGGGAGGCCGGCTTCAGCTCGACCTTGATCCAGCCCGCCTCCCGCTGGTCGAAGGCCTTGTAGGCGTCGATCGCGGAGGCGAGCGGCCGGCGCTTGCTCAGGATGGCGCGGGGGTCGACGATGCCCTCCCGGACCAGGTCGATGAGCTTCTCCACGTAGCGGCGGTGGTTGCAGTTGCCCATCTTGACCGTGAGGTTCTTGCCCATGGCGCGGCCGATGGGGAATGCGCGCATGGTCTCCGGGTAGACGCCGACGATGGAGAGGGTTCCGGCCTTCGCGATCGACTCCACGGCCCAGTCCAGGGCCTGGGACGGCCCCCGTCCGGGCTGCCAGAGCTTGTCGTCGGAGCTCCGCTTGGGCGCGACCTTCTCGAGCTGCTCCTCGAACTCCGAATCCTTGCCGGAGAGCTTGCGCATCCAGCCGCCGGTGGGGTGCTCGGCGTCCACGCCCACGGCGTCGATGACGCGGTCCGGGCCGATGCCGCCGGTCAGGGCCCGCAGCGCGGCGACGGGGTCCTCCTGCTCGAAGTCGACGGTCTCGGCCCCGAGCTCCCGGGCTTTGACCAGCCGGTCCGTGACGCGATCCACGGCGATCACGCGGCTGGCCCCCAGCAGCTTGGCGCTCAAGACGGCGAAGAGGCCGACCGGCCCGCAGCCGAAGACGGCGACGATGTTGCCCGGCCGGATCTCGGCGTTCTTGGCGGCCATGTAGCCGGTGGGGAAGATGTCGGAGAGGAGAATGGCTTGCTCGTCGCTCACCTCGTCGGGCAGCCGGACCAGGTTCACGTGCGCGAAGGGCACGCGGACCTTCTCCGCCTGCATCCCGTCGAAGGAGCCGCTGTCCCTTGGGCCGCCGAAGAACGCGGTCCCGGCGCGGCTTCCGTGGGGGTTGGCGTTGTCGCACTGCGCGAACTCGCCGGAGCGGCAGTAGGCGCAGGAGCCGCAGGCGATGGTGGACGTGATGACCACGCGGTCTCCGATGTTGAGGTTGCGCACGCCCTTGCCCAGCGCCTCGACGACGCCGACCCCTTCGTGGCCGAGGATGGTGCCCGGCTTCATCCCCGCGACGGTGCCGCGCACCATGTGAAGGTCGGTGCCGCAAATGGCGCTGGCGGTCAGGCGGACGATCGCGTCCGCGGGCTCCTTGAGCTTCGGCTCCTGGACGTCCTCCAGGCGGATGTCTCCGATCTCGCGAAAAACCACCGCTTTCATGGGCGCCTCCGTTCTCCGAACGTCCATGCTAGCTCCTGGCGCCCGGACGGCCTATGGCCGGCGGGTAAGGCTTGCGTGAACGGCCGGGGCCGGCGCGGGCGCTACCGGCGCAGCCGCCGGAACATGCGCGCGTAGTCGGGAACCTGAAAATGAGCGTTGAGACCGCTGGGGTTGGGGAAGACCCACAGGAGCGTGCGGCCGATTTTCTCCGCCTGAAGGCCGAGGCCGGCCTTGGGGCGCTCGAAGGCGTCGCGGTAGAGGCCGAGGCCGAGGAACGCGGCCTGCCGGGGCTTATAGCGGAGGATCCTGCGCGTCAGGCGCCGCGCGCCGCGGCGGAGCTCCTCGCGCGTCAGCTCGTC
>DATLOS010000245.1:0-6749 GCA_035536155.1 Elusimicrobiota bacterium | reverse complement strand
CAGGAGGTCGAGGGGCCCCTCGAAGATCTCCAGCCGCACCTCGTATGCTTTCGTCGCCACGCTCACCTCAGGCGCATCGCCGCGCGCACTTTGTCCATCGTCCGCTCCGCGGCCTCGCGGGCCCGGCGGCTGCCGTCCTCGAGCACGCGCTCCACCGCCTTCGCGTCGAAGCCCGCGCGCCGCGAGCGGAACTCGCCGAAGGGGCCCTCCAGCGACTGGAGGAGGTCCTTCTTGCAGGCCACGCAGCCGATCGAGCCGGCGCGGCACTCGTCGCCGCGCTTCTGCCAGTAGGAGCTGTAGAGCTTGTGCAAGGCGTACACCGTGCAGCCCGGCGGGTTGTCGGGCCCGGCGTCGGGGTGGCCCGGGTCGTTGGCGCGCAGCTTCTTGGGGTCGGTGTACATCCCCATGACCTTGGTCTTCAGGCTCTCCGGGGTCTCGAGGATGTCGACCGCGTTGCCGTACGACTTCGACATCTTGCGCCCGTCCGCGCCCGGGACTTTCGGCGTCTCGGTGAAGAGGGGCTTGGGCTCGACCAAGGTCGCGCCGTAAAGGTGGTTGAAGCGCCGCGCGATCTCGCGGGAGAGCTCGACGTGCGCCTCCTGGTCCTTGCCGACGGGGACGAGCTCGCCGCCGTAGATCAGGATGTCCGCGGCCTGCAGGACGGGATAGCCGAGGAAGCCGTGGGTGCGCAGGGACTCGTCGGCCTTGGCGGCGTCGGCGACGGCCACCGCGGCCTCTCCCCCCTCCTTCGCGCGGCTGAGCTTCGTCTTCGCCAGCTCCTGGAGCTGCTCCTTCCAGGTCGGGTTGTTCTCGAGCCAGGAAAGCGGCGTGATCATGCCCAGGAGCGTCGCGAGCTCCGCGTGCTGCGGGACCTTCGACTGGAGGAAGATCACGCACTTCTCCGGGTCGAGGCCGGCCGCCAGCCAGTCGAGCACCATCTCCCGCACGTTGTCCTGGAGGCGCGAGACGTCCTCGTAGCCGGTCGTGAACATGTGCAGGTCCGCGACCATGAAGTAGCAGCGGTAGCTCTTCTGGAGCTCGACCCAGTTCTTGAGCGCGCCCCAATAGTTGCCGAGGTGGAGCTTGCCCGTGGGCCGCATCCCCGACATCACGGTCTTCATCCGAGCAGGCCCACCCGGGTCAGAAGCGCCGCGACCTGGTCGGAAGGCACCGCCGCCACGGTCCACAGCGGCTTGATCAGGAGGATCGCCAGCACCGCGGCGCTGGCCGCCGGGGCCAGGCGCTCGTAGGCGCGGCCCGCCTCGGGCGGCAGGAGCGCGCGCAGCGCCCGCGAGCCGTCGAGCGGGTGCAGCGGCAGGAGGTGGAAGAAGGCCAAGAAAAGGTTGGTCCCGACCAGGAAGCGCAGGAAGCCGCGCGCGCCGTCCAGGAACTCGGGCGAGAGCGAGTAGGCGCTCTCGGCGACGCGCGAGGCCACCGCCGCGAGGAGGGCCAGCGCCAGGCTCGCCGCCGGACCGGCCAGCGCGACCTTGAGGGCCGCGGCGCCGCGCCGCCGGGAGGCGTCGAGCTCCAAGGGCCGCGCCCAGCCGAACATCGGGCCGCCGGCCAGGAAGCAGAGGGCCGGGAGGAAAAGGGTGCCGAAGGGGTCGATGTGGGGGACGGGGTTGAGGGTCAGCCGCTCCTCCAGCTCCGGCGACCGGTCGCCCAGGGAGAAGGCCGCCCAGCCGTGGCAGAACTCATGGACGACGATGGAGAACAGGAGCCCCGGCAGACGGATCATCCACTCCACGACGGGATTCTAGCTGTTTCTCCGTCGGGAAATCAAACCCGGCGCCGGGCTACGGGGCGACCGTTTCGGGACCGGGCTCCAGCATCAGCGAGACCCGGGCCCCCAGCTCCTCGGGAGCGGCGCCGAAGCCGCGGTCCGCCGCCGACCGGCGGTCGGGCACGGGCGGCGGACCGTAGAAGTCCCCGTCGGCGTTGAACAAGGTCACGGAGCCGTTGGCGAAGCTCACCTGGACCACCACGGCCCCCGTGGCTTGGTCGGTCATGAAGCGGACCTGGCTCACGCCCTCGCCGAGGAAGGCGACGTGCCGCAGCCCGCCCTGCGCCGAGCGGTAGAGGTGGCACTGGCGCGACGCCCCCGTCACGAGCGCCGCCAGGGAGCCGTCGGCGCTGTAGAAGGCGTCGTCTCGGGCGGCGGGCGGCTGCCCGGGAAGCGGGAGCGGCGTCAGGCGGTCGTCTTGCACGATGAAGAACGTGTCCGTCGCCTCGTTCCAGAGGATCCAGCCGAGGGTCGCGTCCCAGTACCACCAGTACGCGTTGCGGTAGACCAGCCAGCGCTGGTGGTGCGGGTGGTACCACCACCAGTTGGCGTTGTGGTAGTGGATCCAGAACCAGGCGCTGCCGTAGCAGACGCCGACGAGGCCGTAGATCTGCGGATGGTGATAGTAGTGGATGCCGTTGCGCTCGTGCCAGCCGCGGCGGCCGAGCACCGTCTCCTGGAGGAAGGCGGCGTTTCCGACCACGGCCGCCTGGTGCGTCGCGCGGTCCATCTTCGCCAGCTGCTGGCGCGCGCGGTTGTCGGGCGCGGTCGGCACGACGTGCTGGTGCGCCGCCGTCGTCGGGGGAGTCTGCAGGCGCGTCTCGTTCGGGCGCGTGGGCCGCGCGACGGGGCCCGTCGCGGGAGGGGCCACCCGATGCCGGTCCGGGTTCGTATGGCTCGGCGTCCGCGGAGGCTGCTGCGGAGTGCGCTGCGGCGGACGCTGCGGCAGACGCGGCTGCGGAAGATGAGGCTGAGGTACGTGAGGCTGGGGCACGTGGGGCTGAGGCACGTGGGGCTGAGGCCGCGGAACGAAACCGCCGCCGCCGTGATGCCCGCCGCCGGGATGGCCCACTTCCACGATGTCCGGGTCCCCGCTCCAGCCGAGGTCGAGGACGCTCTCCGGAAGCTTGAGCTCCGCGGGCGAGTAAGGTTGGGCCCGGACGCCCTTCGCCAGGACGCAGATCGCCGCCAGAAGCAGAGCCTTTTCGTTCATGAAAAGATACCAGCACAGTTGTGAAGGCGAAATCCATGGGGCCCAGGCCCGCCATAGGACCTATGGTTTTAGCAGGCCGCGCGCAGCGCGCGATCCTCGGCGCGCACGCGCACCGCAAGGATCGCCGCGTTGGCAACGCTCAGCGCGACGGCCGCGCCGGCGAGGCCGAAGGACATCGGGACCGCGGCGATCTCGGCTATCACCGCGCAGTAGATCGGATGCCGCAGGAAGCGATACGGGCCGGAGCGCACCGGGACCCTCCCGGGCACGGTCCAGATCCGCGTGCTCCACGCGGGCCCGAGGCTCGCCACGGACCAGAAGCGCAGGAGCTGGGCCGCCGCGAAAAGCGCCAGCCACGGGCCCGAGCGCGGCCCCAGGCGCGCGCCGCGCGACAAGGCCGCGGCCAGGACGGCGAAGAAAACCGCGTGGAAGGCGAACATCGCCGGGTAGTGGCCGGCCGCGTGCTCGACGCCGCCCTGGGCGCGCATCGCGCGCTCGTTGGCCCGCGCGCGGGAGAGCTCCCAGAGACGCTGGGCGCCGAGGTAGAGCCACAGCCCCCAGGACGCGGCGCTCACCATCGCAGCAGCAGCATCTCCGCCGCGAACCCCGGCCCCAGCGCCGCCACGAGGCCGACGTCGCCCGCGCGCGGCTTGCCCTCGCGCTGCAGGTCCTCGAGCATGAAGAGCACCGACGCCGACGAGACGTTGCCGATGGCGCGCAGGCAGCGCCGCGACCAGCGCGTGTCCCAGGCGGAGAGGCCGAACGCCGCCTCGTAGGCCTCGATCACCTTGATGCCGCCCGGGTGCAGGACCCAGTGGCGCACCTGGGAGGCCGCCGCGCCGTGGCGGCGCAGGAAGTCGAGGATGACCGGCTTGAGCCGCCGCGCCACCAGCGCCGGCACCTCGGGGGTGAGCACGAGGCGCATCCCTCCCCCGTCGAAGCCCCAGCCCATCACCCCGCGCGAGTCCGGGAATAGGTGGCTCTCCCACGCCGCGACCGCCGGGGCCGGCGCCCCCAGCCAGCGCGGACGGTCCAAAACGTCCTGGACGACCGCCGCGGCGGCGCCGTCGCCGAAGAGCGCGCAGCCCACGAGGTTCGCCACCGAGGGGTCGTCGTGGCGCAAGGTCAGGCTGCAGAGCTCGACCGCGACGGCGGCCGAGAGGAGGCCGGGGCGGGCGATGGCGGCCTCGCAGGCGCGCGTCAGGGCGACCGCGCCCGAGGCGCAGCCCGTCCCGAAGAGCGGGGTGCGCGCCATGCGCGGCGGCAGCCCCATGTCGTGCGCGAGGATGGCCTCCAGGCTCGGGGTCGCGAGGCCCGTGGTCGTCGCGGAGATCAGGTGGCCGAGCTCGCCCCCGTCCCGGGCGGCCGCCTTCAGCGCGTCCTCCAGCGCGGCCCGGGCCAGGCGCGGCGCTTCCTCTATATAGACCGCGTTCCGCTCCGAGAAGCTCCTGCCCTCCCGGTAGTAGTCGAGCGGCCGGACGAAGCGCCGCTCGTCGACGCCGGAGCCGGAGAAGATCGGCAGGTAGCGCCGGAGCGCGCGGTTGTCCTGGAAGATCGAGGCGTAGGTCCGGCGTACGTCCGCCTGGGCGGCGCGGTGGCGCGGCAAGGCGCCTGCGACGGAGAGGACGCGGATCATCCGGCCGCCAGCCTCAGCGCCTCGGCCAGGCCCCCGGCGCTCAGCTCCGCGATCCCGGCGGCCGCGCCGACCAGCCGCGCGAAGAGCTCCGGCCGCCGCCCCAGCGCGCGCAGCGCCCGGCGCCTGAGCCAGCGGCGGCGCCCGAGCGCGAGGAGGATGCGCGCCAATGCCCGCGGGGTCGCGGCCGCGCGCCGGCGCGCGGCGTCGTAGGCGGCCAGCTCGCGGCGAGCGAGGAGACGGGCGCCCTCGCGGGCCGTCGAAAGCGCCAAGGAGATGCCCTCGCCGCCGATCGGGTCCAGCGCCAGCGCGCTGTCGCCGGCGAGGACGAAGCCCTTCCCATAGGCGCGCGGGGCGTGCCCGCCTAATGGACCCCACTCCAGGGCGGGCGACGCCAGGCGCGCGCGCTCCAGCCGGCCCGCGAGAGCGGGGAAGGAGCGCAGAACGCTCAGGAGCCGCTCGCCGCGCTCGGCGTCCGCAACGCAGCCGTCCATCAGGAGCGCCGCGTTGACCTGCTCCCCGACCGGGGTGAGATAGGCCTCGACGCCGTCTCCGAAGAAGACCTCGACGCGATCGCCGGCGCCGGCCACGCCCTCGAGCCTGCCCACCAAGGCCATGCGGCGGCGAGCGGGACGCACGAAGCGCGCGCCCAGGCGCTCGCGCAGCGGCGAATGGATGCCCTGCGCGCAGACGAGGAGCGTCGACTCCCAGGACACGCGCGACCCGTTGGGCGACCTCCCCGCGGCGCCGCGCACGACGCCTTCCCGGAGAATTGGCTCGTCGACGCAGACGCCTTCCTCGAAGCGCACCCGCCCGCCGGCCAGCGCCCAGGAGAGGAGCTCGGAATCGAGGAGCTCGCGCGGCAGGCCGATGCCCGGGACGGGAAAGTCCGCGCTCGCCTCGAGCTCGTCGGCGCGCAGCGCGAGGCCCCGCAAGGCCCGGCCCCGCCGCTCGAGGCCCGGCAGGAGCCTCATCTCGGCCAAGGCGCGCGCGCCCGCGGGAAGCACGCCCTCTCCGCAGGGCTTGCGCCGCGGAAAGCGCGCGCGATCGAGGAGCAGGACCTCGAGCCCCTCGCGGCCCAGCCAGCCCGCGAGCGCGGCGCCGGCCGGGCCCGCGCCGGCCACGATCGCGTCGTAGGTCACGGGCTCTCCGGGTAGTCGCGCAGCAGCGCTTCGAGCGCCGCCACCTGAGCCTGAAGCATGTCGCGCTCGAGCGTCTCGAGCGGCGGGCGCTTGCCGTCGTAGTCGAAGCCGCGGCCGCTGGCCAGGATCGTCTTCAAGTGGTCGGTGAGCCTGCGGACCTCCTCCTTAGAGTAGGACGGGTAGAAGAGGATGTCGATGTCCGTCCCCGAGCCGCCCTTCGGCGCGAAGCCCGCCCGCCGCATCTCCCCGGCGAAGAAGTCCGCCTTGAAGGCGCTGTAGCCGTCGTAGAGGATCCGGCTCACGCGCTCCGACAGGCGGTCGCGCTGCGTCCGGCCCTCGGGCATCCCAGATAAGACTCCCAAGCGCAGGAGCTCCGGCACGCGCGCCTCGGCCCGCTCGAGCGCCGCCGTCTGCGCCGGAGAAAGCGGGCCCGCCTTGCGAGCCGTCTCCGCCTCCGCGCGGATCGCCGTTAGGAAATCGTCGAGGTGCCTCTGCTTGTAGATGGTCCGGTCCTTCTGGCCGGCGGTCCAGGAGAGGCGCACGGGAAGCGCGGGAGGCAGCCGCACGCCGAGATCGATGAGTCTGGGCCGGAGAGCCGGGAAAGCCGCCTCGGCGCCTTCGAGCGTCGTCTTGATCTCGGAGTTGAGGCGCCCGCGCAGGAAGGCGGCCAAGGCCGGGGCCTCCTGGCCGTCGCGCCGGGCATTCTCCAGCGCGCGCACCATGATATCGACGGGTTCGTCCGGCCGTCCGGCCCGGACTAGAGCCTGCGCCGCATGGCTCCAAAGAGAGGAAAACGCGTATCCGGCGTCATCCGTCCCGCGCAGGGCGGCCTCGCGCCGGGCCGAATACTCCAGCAGCCAGCGCGCCACGGCCGGGTCGCTGGGGTTGCGCACGAGTATCGTCTCGGCATGCGCCAGCCAGGCGTCCCCTTCCTTGCCGTCGAGCGCCTGGGCCAAGGCCTTGCCCGCGCCCTCTCGC
>DATLOS010000244.1:0-9963 GCA_035536155.1 Elusimicrobiota bacterium | reverse complement strand
GGCGCCGCGTCGTACTCGTCCTGGACGCGGGTCATGTAGACCGCATCCGCGGCCGGCAAGGCCTGGGCGAAGCTTTCGGTCTCCTGGTAGGCGATCCCGTGGCGGCGCAGGAAGTCGAGGATGTCCTTCTCCATGCGGAAGGGCTCGGGCGCGACGAAGGTCAGGCGCACGCCCGGGTAGTTCCGCAGGAGGTAGGCGAGCGAGCGCACGGTGCGCCCGCGCTTGAGATCGCCCACCATGAGCACGTGCTTTCCCTCGAGGCCGCCCGGGAGGTAGCGGTTCAAGGTGTAGATGTCGAGCAGGGCCTGCGTCGGGTGCTGGTCCGAGCCCGAGCCCGCGTTGATCACCGGGACCGGACGCGGGGTCCGGTTCACTACCCAGGCGGCCTTCTCCACGAAGCCCGCCTCGGAATGGCGCATGATGATGAGGTCGACGTAGCTGGAGAAGGTGCGGATGGTGTCCTCGTGGGACTCCCCCTTGGCCTGCGACGAGGTCTTCAGGTCGCGGATCTCGCAGACGCGGATGCCGAGGATGTGGCAGGCGCTCATGAAGGAGAGGAAGGTGCGCGTAGACGGCTGCGCGAAGTAGAGCATGGCGCGCTTGTTGGAGAGGAGCGACTGGACGAAGTCGTCGCCGGCCTTGTCCTTGGTGATCGCGCGCAGGACGTCCGCCAGCTTGCAGAGCCGGTCGAGCAGGGCCCGGTCGAACTGCTGGGAGTAGAGGCAGTCGTAGAGGCGGCTCTCGCGCCGGAAGAATGGCAGCTTGTCGGCGATGTCCTGGCGGTAGAACTCCTCGAAGGCCGCGGCGCTCATCGGACCCTGCCGAAGTCGTCGTCGAGCCGGACGATGTCGTCCTCGCCCAGGTAGTCGCCGCGCTGGACCTCGATGAAGATCAGCTCGCTGTTGCCGGGGTTTCCCATCCGGTGGGGGGCCCCTACGGGCACGTCCAGGGACTGCCCCGCGCTCAGGGGGATGTCCTTGCCCCCCAGGACGGCGAGGCCGCTGCCCTGGACGACGAACCAGTGCTCGCTGCGCTTGGCGTGGGTCTGGTAGCTCAGGCGCTTGCCGGCCTTGACGTGGATGCGCTTGACCTGGTGGCCCGGCTCCGTGAGCAGGACCTCCCAGCTGCCCCAGGGGGCCTCGTGGGATTTGGCGAAAGGATGCGGGTCTTGCATCACCGCGATTCTAGCAAAGCCGGGACGCGATGCGGGCGGGTTGAACCCGTGCGGCTTATTAAGGAGAATCTCGCCGTGATCCCCGCGGCGAAGGCTTTGCTTCGCGAGCGCGCCCGCTTCCTGGTCCCCAGCCTGCTTCTCCTCGGGGCCGCTTGGGTCAAGTGCGTCGAATTGAGGGGGGGCTCGGGAGCCCTTCTGGCGCGCTCGCTCGAGCTCCGGCTCATGGACGCCTTCCAGCGCGCGGCGCCCCGGCCCTACGACCCGGAGCTGCCGGTGCGGATCATCGACGTCGACGACGCGACCTTGGCGCGGGTCGGGCAGTGGCCCTGGCCGCGCGATCAGGTGGCCCGCTTGGTGCGCCGCCTTTCGGACATGGGGGCCGCGTCCATCGCCTTCGACGCGGTCTTCGCCGAGCCGGACCGCACCTCTCCCGCGGCCTGGCTCCGGGCGCTGCCGCCCTCCGCGCGCAGCCGCGCCCTGCTCGACGCCGCGCGCGGGCTTCCGGACCACGACGAGGAGCTGGCCCGGGCGATCCGCGCGGCGCCGGTCGTCCTCGGATTCGCGATGACGGACGCCGACAACGGCGCGTCGCCGCCTCGCAAGGCCGGGATCAACGTGCTCGGCGACGATCCGGCCTCGTTCCTGGACGACCGCTACCGCGGCGCCGTGACCAACCTGCCGGTCCTGGAGGCCGGCGCGGCCGGCGAAGGGAGCTTCAACTTCGAATCCGAGGCCGACCAGGTGATCCGCTGCGTGCCGCTGCTCTTCCGCTTCCGCGACCGGCTGGTGCCTTCGCTCGCGGTCGAGGCGGTCCGGGTGGCCCAGGGCGCGCCCTCGATCGCCGTGAAGTCCACGGGCTCCAGCGGCGAGGGACGAGCCGGCGGCCGCTCGGCCGTCGTGGCCGTGCGGGTGGGCGGCTGCCCCGCCTGCAAGGCGGCGACCGACGAGCGCGGCCGCGTCTGGGTCCATTTCACCCGCGCCGCCGACGACCCCAAGCGCGTGATCCCGGCCTGGCAGGCGTTGGACAAGGGCTTCGATCCGGAGCGGGTGCGCGGCAAGATCCTCTTCGTGGGGACCAGCGCGGCCGGCCTGCGCGATCTGCGGGCCACGCCCGCGAACCCGCTGGCGGCCGGCGTCGAGCTCCACGCCCAGGTGGCGGAGCAGCTCTTGTCGGGCGGCTTCCTCCGCCGGCCGGACTGGGCGGCGGGCGCCGAGCTGCTGTACATGCTCCTCGTCGGCGCGCTGCTCATCGTCTTCATGCCGCGGCTGGGCGCGGCATTGTGCGCCGGCTTGGCCGCCGCGGCGACCGCGGCCGTGTTCGTCTTCTCCTGGGAGGCGTTCAGGCGATGGGACTGGATGCTGGACCCGCTCCTTCCGTCGCTCGCCGTCCTGCTCGTCTACCTGTCGTCCTCCCTCATCAATCACCTGCGGGTGGAGGAGGAGCGGCGCTGGATACGCGAGCAGTTCGTCCGCTACATGTCGCCCGAGCTGGTGGAGGAGCTGGCGAGAAACCCGGAGAAGCTCCGCCTCGGCGGGGAGCTGCGGGAGATGACCCTGCTCTTCTCCGACATCCGCGGCTTCACCGGCATCTCCGAGCTCTTCAACGCCCAGGAGCTCACCCAATTCATCAACCGCTACCTGACTCCGATGACCGACATCCTGCTCCGGCACGGCGCCTTCATCGACAAGTACATGGGCGACGCCATCATGGCCTTCTGGAACGCGCCGCTCGACAACCCGAGCCACGTCCCCGACGCGCTGCGCGCGGCGCTGGAGATGGTCCGGACGCTGGGCCCCCTCAACGAGAAGTGGCGCCGCGAGGCGGAGTCCGCGAAGCGTCCGTTCCGGCCGATCCGGGCCGGCATCGGCATCAACACCGGGACCTGCTGCGTCGGCAACATGGGCTCCGACCAGCGCCTCGAGTACTCGGTGCTGGGCGACGACGTCAACCTGGCGTCCCGCCTGGAAGGCCAGTCCAAGAACTACGGCGTCAACATCGTGATCGGCCAGAACACCCGCAAGAAGGTGCCGCGCTTCGCGGCGCTCGAGCTGGACCTCATCAAGGTCAAGGGCAAGAGCGTCCCGGTCCGGATCTTCGCGGTCCTGGGCGACGAGGAGCTCACGCGTACGGAGGAGTTCTGGTCCTTGGCCGAGCGCAACGCCGAGTTCCTGCTGAAGTACCGGAGCCGGGAGTGGGACGGCGCCATTTCCCTGGCGAAGATCTGCCGCGGGCTCGGAAAGCGCTTCGAGCTCGACCACCTCTACGACCTCTACGAGGCCCGCATCGAGGAGTGGCGCCTCAAGGCGCCTCCCGCCGACTGGGACGGCTCCTTCACCGCCACCGAGAAGTAGCGCGTCAGTCGCTGGTGCGGGGAAGATCCTTGTTGCGGCGCAGATCGAGCTCGCGCAGGCGGGTCTCGTAGTCCTTTTGGAGGGCGGCGCGCTCGTCGGCGAGCTTGCGCGACTTCTCCTCGAACTGCGCGGCGAGGTCGAGCTGGCGGAGCTCCCAGGCCTTGCGCAGCTCGGCGTCTCGCTGCCGGTTCTCCTCGAGGAGCTCCTCCTCCCGCTTCTGGCGCCACTGGCTGGCCCGGGCGCTCTCTTGCTCCACCTCGGTGAACTTCCGGTGATAGGTCTCGGCGAGCTCCTTCGAGCGCTGCTCCAGCAGCTCGCGCTGCTGGTCCCGCTCGCGGACCGCGGCGTTGTCGAGGTCCTGGCGCCGGCGGTCGAACTGGGCCTCGAGCTCCTTGCGCCGCTGCGCGAGGTCCGCTTCCTTCTGCTCATAGCGGGCCTGCAGCTCCTCGTCCTTCTGCGCGTAGTCGGAGCGCAGGGTTTGGCTCTCGCGCTCGATGAGCGCCTGCTTCTGCCGGTTCCAGGCGTCCTCTTTCGCCATCCAGTCCGCGGAAAGCTTCTTCTCGAGCTCGAGGAACTTGAGCTGCAGGCTCTCCTCGCGGGCGCGATAGGCCGCGTCGAGCTCGCCGCGCAGCTTCGCGAGCTGCTGCTCGTGGGACGCCATGAGGTCCTTTTCCTTTTGGAGAAGCACGGACTCCACGGAGCGCTGCCGGGAGAGGGCGACGTCCTCGAGCATGGCCTCCCTCTGGCGATAGGCGATCTCCAGCTCGCCGCGCCGCGCCTGCCACTCCTTCTCTTTGGCGGACTCCCACTCCCGCCGCTCGGCGTCCAAGGCGTCGCGCTGCTCCTTGATCCAGGCCGTGGAGCGGTCGCTGAGCTGCTTCTGCAGCTCGGCCTCTCGCTGGACCCAGCGCTCCTGCGCCTGCAATTCGAGGCGGGCCAGCGCGGCCTCCCGCTCCTTCGCCTCGGCCTCGAGCCGCTCCACGCGCGCGCGGTGCCCGTCCTCGAGCTCCCGGCTTCGGGCCTCGTGCTTCTCCTCCAGGGCGGCGCGCAGCTGGCCGATCGCGGCCTCCTTGTCGGTCGCGGACTTCTCCATCCGGGCGAGCTCCTGCTGGAGCTGCGCGTCGCGCTGGAGGGCCGCCTGGCTCTCGCGGTCGGCGACGTCCTGCTGCAGACGCTGCTCCCTTCGCGCGAAGTCCTCGAGCAGGCGTTTCTCCAGTGAAGCCAGGCGCGCCTGCGCCGCCTGCGACTGCCGCGCGGCCTCCTCGGCCAGCGCCTTGCGCAGCGTCTCCTCCTTGGCGTGGTACTCGGCCTTGAGGGCGGCCTCGCGTCCCACGGCCTCCTCGCGCAGGCGGCGCTCGCGGGCGTCGTAGGACTCGGCGAGCCGGGCCTCGGCTTCCCGGTGGCGGGTCTCCTCGGCCTCGTTCTGGCGCTGCAACTTCTCGCGGGCCTCGGCCAGCTCCTTCTGCGCGCTCTCGGTGACGGCCGCCTCTCGCCGGCGGGTCTCGTCCTCGGACTGCCGCGCCAGCGTCCGGTAGCGCTCCTCGAGCTCGAGCTCCAGGCGCCGGTGCATGGCGTTCAAGTTCTTCTGGTCCTCGATGAGCTTGGCCTGCTTCTCCGACTCCAGCGCGTGAATTCGCTCCTCGTACTGGAGGCGCAGGGCGGCCGTGTCCTTGAGGCCTCGCTCCAGCATGTCCTTGCGCAAAGCCTCCGTGGCGGCCTCCTGCTCGCGAAGCCAGGCGGCCTGCTCGGCTTGGAGGACCCGGCGCTGCTCGGCTTCCTGGCCTCGGATCGCGGCGGACAGCTCGTCGGCGCGGCGCCGGTGCTCCAGCTGCAGCGCCTCCCGCTGAGATTGGAGCTCGACGGAAAGCCGCGCTCGGATCTCCTCGGCATCCTTGATGTGGCGGGCGGTAAGATCGGCCTCGCGGCGGGCCCACTGCTCGGCGGCGGAGCGCTGCGCGAGCTCCAAACGGCGGCCCCATTCCTCCTCCCGCGAGCGGAGGAGCTCGGCCTCCTTCTTCTGCTGCGCCTCGAGCTCCCGGCGGGCCTTCTCGGCGTCGGCGGCCCGAAGGGCTCCCTGGTGGCGGAGCAGCTCCTCCTCCTTGGCTCGATAGGAGGCTTCCAGCTCGCTTTGCAGGCGTGCGGACTCGCGGCGCTGGGCCTCCGACGCCTCGTCGAGCCGGGCTTGGTGCGCCCGCAGGGACTCGCCCTCCGCGGCGGCCATGCGGCTCTGGAGCTCCTGGGACTTCGCCAGGAGGGTCTTTTCCGCCTCCTCGTGCCGGCGGCGCGCGTCCTCGGTGCGCTGAAGGATCTCCTCCGCCAGGCGCGCTTCCTTCTGGCGATAGCTCTCCTCCAGGACGTGGCGCTCGGCGTCCAGGCGCTCGCGCAGGTGCTCCCACTCGGTCTCCTGCCGGCGGATGAAGGTGGTCTCGAGGGCCTCGAGGCGGCGGGCGAAGTCCTGCTCCAGGGCCGCTCGGCGGGTCTCGTAGGACTCCGCCATCCGGCGCTCCTCGCGGGCGATGTGCTCGCGCTCGCGCAGGAGGAGGTCGGCCTCGCGCTCCTCGTAGCGCCGGCGAAGCTCGCCCTCCTTCGCCTGGACGCGCTCGTCGACCGCGCGCTCGCGCTCCGCGACCTGCTTCTCGCGCTCGCGCAGCGCGGACTCGAGTATGCGCTGGCGCTCGAGGAGGGCCGTCTTGGCCTCCTCGAGCGACGCGTTCTGGCGGGATAGGAGATCCTGGACCTCGCGTTCCTTCTCGGCGCGGGCCGACTGCACGGCCTGGAGAGACTCCCGGCGAAGCTCGCCCAGCGCCGACTCTCTCCGGGCCAGCTCCAGCTTGAGGGACTCGATCTGGAGCTCGAGCTGGCGCCGGGCCTCGCGGCTGTGGGCGTCCTCCTCCAGCACCAGCTCGTGGCGCAGGCGCTCGCGCACCTCCTCCTCGATGCGCTGATGGTCGCGGACGTTCGCCTCCCAGCTGCGCAGGGTGCCCTGCCAGCGGGAGAGGGCGGCGTCCTTTTGGGCGAGCTGCTCGGCGGCGGCCTTGAGCTTCTGGAGCGCGTCCTCGGCCACGCGCCGGGACTTGAGCGACTCGTCCTGCAGCGCGCGGATCTTGTCGAGCGCCCAGCGCAGGGCCAGGCGCGCGGTCTCCACGTCGTTCACCGACGAGGGGTCTTTGAACTCTTTTGGGTCCATGACGCGGCGCGCCCGCATAAAAGCTCGGGCGCCCGGATACCCTACCAGGGCGGTGTTACAGAATCAAGAACGGCCGGATTTCAGGCAGGAGCGGAAATAGGAGATGGTCTTCGTGAGCCCGGCCTCCAGGCTCACGCGGGGCGCCCACTTCAACTGAGCGCGCGCGATGGCGATGTCCGGCCGGCGGACCCGCGGGTCGTCGACCGGGAGCGGCTTGTGGACGATGCGGGAGCGCGAGCGCGAGAGCCGCCGGATCAGCTCCGCCAGCTCGAGCATGGTGATCTCGTTGGGGTTGCCGATGTTGACGGGGCCGTTGATCTTGGAGCGCAGCAGGCGGTCGAGCCCGGCGACGAGATCGGAGACGTAGCAGAGGCTGCGGGTCTGCTGGCCGGTGCCGTAAACGGTCAGGGGCTTGCCGGCGAGGGCCTGGGTGATGAAGTTCGGGACGGCGCGGCCGTCCTGCAAACGCATGCGCGGGCCGAAGGTGTTGAAGATGCGCACGATGCGGACCTGGAGGCCGTGGCTGCGGTGGTAGGCCATGGTCATGGCCTCGGCGAAGCGCTTGGCTTCGTCGTACACGCCGCGGGGGCCAATGGGATTGACGTTGCCCCAATAGGTCTCGGGCTGCGGATTGACCAGGGGATCGCCGTAGACCTCGGAGGTCGAGGCGAGCATGAACGTCGCCCCCTTCTCCTTGGCCAGGCCCAGCGCCTTGTGGGTCCCCAGGGCGCCGACCTTCAAGGTGGGGATGGGGTGGCGGTCGTAATCCACGGGGCTGGCCGGGCTGGCGAAGTGGAGCACCGCGTCGAGCGGGCCCGGCACGTGGATGAATTGGGTGACGTCCTGGTGGAAAAAGGAGAAGCGGGGGTTGCCGAAGAGTCCTTTGAGGTTCTCCGGACGGCCGGTGAGGAAGTTGTCCATCCCCACGACCGTGTGCCCCTGGCCCAGGAAGTGCTCCGCCAGGTGGCTGCCGATGAAGCCCGCCGCTCCGGTGATCAGCAGCCGCATATAAGGTGGGCATCGTAGAAACTTTCGCCCTCGCCTTGCAAGCGCGGGGCGTTTTACATAGAATCGCGGCCATGTCGGACCCCTCCGAGCCCGCGGCTTCCGCGGCATTCGACCGGAACTGCCTCGAGGTCCTCAAGGCCATCGGCAAGGCCCTGGGCCAGATGAACCTCTACACCGCCAGCCACCCCGCGGTGAAGGCCATCACGGCGGAGGCGGCCGGCGTCCTCGCCAACATCCTCTCGCAGCTGCCGGAGGGGGCCCTGACCTACTCGATGGACCGCGACAAGGTCATCGCCAACGGGCGGATCATCGGCACGACGGCATCCCTGCCCTCGTCGGTGTCGACCCTTTTCGCGCGCTTCAAGCTCAACAGCATGGCCTTCCAGACGGGCGTCTCGGCCGAGGAGATCGGCGCGCTCTGCCAGATGGCCGCGATGAAGCCCGAGGCGGCGAAGGGCATCGACGCCGCCAAGCACCTGAGCGAGCGCGGCGTGGCGCACATCCTGCTCAACGAGGCGGTCTACGCGCAGGTCGACAAGGAGACGTCGGCCGAGCCGCCGCCCTCGGAACGCGCCAAGAAGCTCGTCGATCAGATCCAGGGCCAGTCCGTGGAGGACGCCATCCGCGCCCTGGTCAAGGCGCTCAACCTTCCGCCGGACGAGGAGGCGCGCATACTCGAGCTCGTCCTCAGCCGGATCCGCGAGGACATCGAGCGCCACGTTCAGGAGGCCACCAAGGTCCTGCGCGGCGAGAAGAACGTCGCGGAGAACGCCGCCGCGCGCACGCAGTCCGTGGTGGGCAACCAGGCCGACGGCGTCATCGTGGTCGACGAGCGCGGCAACGTGCTCATGATGAACCCCGAGGCCGAGACCATGGTGGGCCGGAAGATGGCCGAGCTCGTCGGCAAGCCCTTGGCCAAGGGCCTCGGCCCCGAGCACATGCTCTCCCTGGCGCAGGAGATCCAGACGCCTTCCGACCGCGCCATCAAGGCCGACGTCGAGACCGCCGGCGGCCCCGACTCGCAGCGTACCCTGCGCGCGTCGACCGCGGTCGTGCGCAACGAGGCGGGCATGGCCGTCGGCATCGTCGCGGCCCTCTCCGACAAGGCCAAGCACCGCGAGATCGACAAGGTCGAGCGCGAGTTCGTGGCCCACGTGACCCACGAGCTGCGGGCGCCGCTGACCTCGATCAAGGCCGCGCTCGAGCTCCTCGAGGACATGTTCCGCGGCCGCCTCAAGGAGGAGGAGGCGCGGATGATGAACAACGCGGTGCGCAACAGCGAGCGCCTCGAGGAGCTCATCCGCGGCATCCTCGACTTCTCCAAGATCGAGTCCGGCCAGATGACCGTCTACCCCAAGCCCTGCGACGCCGCGGCGCTGGCGCGCGACTCGACCGAGACCATGACGCCGTGGACGCAGAAGAAGGGCATCCGCTTGGCGGTCGAGGTCGCGCCGGGGACCTCGAAGGTGAAGGCGGACGTCTCGCGCACGACCCAGATCCTCGTCAACCTCCTCTCCAACGCGATCAAATTCACCCCCAAGGCGGGAACGATCACCGTGCGGGTGGGCCCGGGCGGCGGGACCGACGCGGCCTTCCACGTGTTCAGCGTCCAGGACACGGGGCCGGGCATCCCCCTGTCCGAGCAGAACCGCATCTTCGAGAAGTTCCAGCAGATCGCGCAGGGCGAGCAGCACGTGGGGGGCACCGGTTTGGGCCTGGCCATCGCCAAGGCCCTGGTCCAGCTCCAGGGCGGGCGCATGTGGCTCGACAGCTCACCGGGCCGGGGCGCGCGCTTCTACTTCACTTTGCCGCGCTACGTCGTCTCCGGCGGCACGCAGCCGCCGCCGACGACGGAGACGACCCCGCTTCCGTGGTGGAAGCGGCTGCTGCGAAAGTTTTCCGCTTAGCCCCGAGCCAGGACGTACGCGCCCACCCACTCCGCTCCCGCGGCCTTGAGCGCCCGGGCGCAGCCCTCCAGCGTTCCTCCGCTCGTGCATACGTCGTCGACGAGGAGCACCGCCCGCCCGCGCACCGCGTCGGGCGCCGGCGCGAGGAAGGCGCGCAGGAGCCGGGCGGCGCGCTGCTCGCGGCCGAACTTCCATTGCGGGAGGGTGGCGTCGGGCCGCTGCAGGAGGGGGCGCACCGGAAGCGCCAGCGCCCGGCCCGCGTGCGCGGCGAGCACCTGGGCCTGGTTGAAGCCGCGCCGGCGCAGCTTGACCGCGTGGAGCTGCACCGGCACGAC
>DATLOS010000243.1:0-2219 GCA_035536155.1 Elusimicrobiota bacterium | reverse complement strand
CGCTCGCCGAGGAGGCGCTGCCGCAGCTCATCGCCGCCCTTCGGGACGAGGCCTGGACCGTTAGGCTCTACGCCGCCTTCGCCCTTCTCAACATCAAGCATTCCGGCGCCGCCCAGGCCCTGGCCGCGGCGGCCACCGGCGACGCGGACGCCCGCGTGCGCCAGACGGCATTCCTGGCCCTGGCCGAGACCCCCGGTTCGTTCGCGCCGGAGGCGTTGAAGAAGGCGGCGGCCGACGTCCGCGACGACGTCTCGATGTACGCGGCCTACGCGCTGGCCCGCCGCGGCGACGACTCCGAGGTCGGGCGCATCCTGGCTCGCGCCCGCCACGAGGACAAGGCCGTCCGCTTCACCGCCGCCTGGCTCCTGGGCCAGCTGGGACGGAAGACCCCGCCGGAGGCGTCCGACGTGCTGGCGGGCCGCGTGAAGGACGAGGCGGAGCGCCCCAACATCCGGCACGTCTCGGTCTCCTCCTTGCTCGAGCTCGCGCAGGCCCGCCCGGAGGCGGTCAAGGACGAGGCGGTCCTGAGCCTCCTGGTCACGGCGGGCCCCCAGAACTTCGCCCTCACCCGCACCATCACCAAGTTCTTCAAGGCCGCGGCCGCGTCGAAGCCGCTGCGCACGCGCATGCGCGCCGAGCCGCTCAAGTCCGCGCTCACCGAGTTCGTGGACACCTACAAGGGCTCGGTGAAGAAGCCCGGCGCCTTGGGCGAGCTGGTCCAGCTCCTGGCCGACATCCTCGGCCTGCCCCTCGACATGCCCACGCCGGTGCCCGATCCCTCGGGCGCGGGCGTTCCCGGCGTCGATCCCAACCTCGGGCCGGTCCACCTGATCCTCGAGCCCCCGGAGCCGGCTTCCGGCAAGCCGCGAGCGATCCAGTCCTTCGCGGATCTGCGCGGCGCGGCCCCGGAGGCCGCCTTCGCGGCCGTATCCGGAAGCGGATTGGAGGCCGACCTCCTCTCTCGCCACAGCGTCGAGCCTCAGGCCGCGATGCCCTTGAGCCAGGCGCTGTGGGTGCGCGTTCCCGATCCCAAGGTCCTGGCGTTTCAGTCCGAGCTCGAGGCGCGCGGCTGGCGGGTGCGCCGCGCCAAGCCGATGTATCCGCTCATCAACGACACCGGCAAGGCCTCGGGCGCCATCGAGGTCCGGGAACGGACCGGCCTCACCGGCAAGGGGGTGCTCGTCGCCTACGTGGACGAGGGCGGCGATACGCGCCACCCCGCCATCGCCCCGGAGCGCATCAAGTACCGGTTCAATTTCAGCGACGAGGGCGGGCCCAATGACGTCGAGTCCGAGAGCGTCGGGCATGCCACCCACGGCATGGGCATCGTCGGCGCGCAGTCGGTGGATGGCTCCCCATACGTCGGCATGGCGCCCGGCGTGGACTTCGCGATCGTGAAGGTCCTGGGAGCCAATGGCGGCTCGGAGGCCGCTGTCATGGCGGGGCTCGAGGCGGTCGCGGACGTCGTGAAGGACCCCTTGGAGACGCCCGCGATGGCCAACCTGAGCCTCGGCGGGCCGGGGGACGCCGACGGCCCGCTGGGTCGCCTCGTCAACAAGCTGGTCCTCAAGGATATTTCGGTCAACGCGGCCGCGGGCAACGAGGGCCCGATGCCCGGAACGGTCGGGACCCCGGCCAACGCCGCGCTGGCCACGTCGGTCGCGGCGGTGGACAAGAAGGGGCGGCTCACATCCTATTCCTCGCGGGGCCGCCCCGGCAAGGGCGAGATCTCCTGGGCCGACTTCGGCGGCGGGGTGTTCTTCGACAAGCGCAATCCCTACGAGATCGTCTCGGCCCTGAGCACCGGCCTGGCCGAGGCCGCGCGCGACGCGGCGACGACCTTGCTCTGGAAGGGCAAGGCTCTTTATCAATATATGTCCGGGACGTCGATGGCCGCGCCGCACACCAGCGGCCGCAAGGCCGTCTTGATCGAGCGCCTGCGCGCCGCGGGCCGGCTGCCCAAGGGCTACGCGCTCTGGCTCGACGGCCTGATGGAGCGGACGGCCAAGAGGATGGAGGGCAAGGCCGAAAACGAGGTAGGCGCCGGCCTCGTGGACGAGGCGGCGGCGCTGGCCGCCCTCGACGAAGCTCTCAAGGACCCCGCCAAGCTCTCCGCCGAGGCCAACGCCCTCTGGGAGGAGGCGAACCGCCTCCACGGGTCGGCCAAGCCCCTGGCGCCCTCCACGACGCCGGGCTGGTTCCATCCGCTGGCCTGGCTG
>DATLOS010000242.1:0-6996 GCA_035536155.1 Elusimicrobiota bacterium | reverse complement strand
GTCCGTCGGTCAAGTTGACGGCGTTGGACGCTCCGACCACCGTCAGCACGCCCAGCACGTAGTAGAGGACGCCCAACTCGATGAACAGTCCCTTGGCGTAGGGCACGAGGACCGCGGTGGGATGCGCCGGGCTCGGCGGGTACACGGCGAGGAATCCGACCACGATCAGCGCCACCGTCGTCTGCACCGCGAACTTGGCGCGGGACGGGGCCCCCTTCGGATCCTTGCGGACCAGCTTGAGGTAGTCGTCCCAGAAGCCGATGGCGGAAAGGGCCACGGTCACGAAGATCAGGAGGCCCGTGAAGCGCACGTCCAGCCGCATCCAGAGGAAGGCGGAGAGGGTGACGCTCACGGCGATGAGGAGGCCGCCCATCGTGGGCGTTCCCTGCTTGGAGAGGTGGCTGGCCGGCCCGTCCGTGCGCTGGTTCTGCCCGATCTTCATCTGCCGCAGGCGGCGTATCATCTCGGGGCCCAAGGCGAGGCCCAGGCCCAGCGAGGTGACCATCGCGCCCACGGCGCGCACGGTGAGGTAGCGGAAGACGTTGAGCGGAGTCCAGAGGTGGCGCAGCTCGAACAGGTAGTAGAGCATCAGAGTTTCTCCGCGAGCTCCTCGAGCTTCATCGCCCGCGAAGCCTTGAAGTAGACGGCGGTCCCCGGCGCCAGGCGCTCGCGCAGGAGAGGAAGCAGCGCCTCGGCGGCGGCGCGGTGCTCGACCGGAAACGGCGCCCCGCTCTCGGCCAGCGCCCGCGCGGTCTCGGCGACGGCCTCTCCGGCGAGGAGGACCGCGGCGAGGGGGCGTCCCGCGAGCCAGGAGCCGAGCTCGCGGTGCATGCGCTCGGACTCGGGGCCGAGCTCCTTCATGTCGCCCAGCACGAGGACGAGGCGGGGAGCCGACTCCTCGCGGCAGATGCCCTGGGCCGTCTCCAGGAAGGTGAGGATGCCCGCCCGCATGGACTCGGGGTTCGCGTTGTAGGCGTCGAGCACGAGCCAAGCTCCCGAGCGGTGCTGCTTGGGCTCGAAGCGCATGGCCGCCGGAGCGTAGGCCTCCAGACCGCGCTGGATCTCGGCGGCCGAGAGGCCCAGCGCCGAGGCCGCCGCCGCGGCCGCGGCGGCGTTGAGCCGGTGGATGTGGCCGGCCCAGGGCCTCTTCAGCGAGATCTCGGAGCCCGCCAGCGCCAGGCGCAGCTCGCCCGCGGGCGCGTCGAGGACCCGGACCTTCGCCTTGTCCGATCGGCCGAAGGTCCAGGCCCGCTCTCCCAGGCGGGGCAGGAGGCGGGGCAGCCAGTCGTCGTCCAGGTTCAGGATCGCGGGCGCGCCGTCGGGAAGGCTGTCGACGAGCTCGCTCTTGGCCCGAAAGGTCCCCTCGAGGCCGCCGAAGAATTCGGCGTGCGCGCTGCCGATGTTGGTCAGGACGCCGATGGTCGGCTGCGCGATGCGGCCCAGGAGGGCGATGTCGCCGGCGCGCGAGGCGCCCATCTCGAACACCCCGAAGGCGTGCTCGCGCGCCAGCTCGAGGACGCTCAGCGGCAGCCCGATCTCGTTGTTGAAATTGCCCGACGTCGCGCAGACCGGGCCGCGCTGCGCGAGGACGGCGCGGAGCATCTCTTTGACGGTGGTCTTGCCGTTGGAGCCCGTGATCCCGACGATCGGGATCGAGAAGCGCTTGCGGTGGCGCGCGGCCAAGTCGCCCAGCGCGCGCAGGGTGTCGGCGGCCTCGACCAGATGGCGGGGAAGGCGGGCGGGCAGCTTGGCCCCGCGCCGCACCACCCAGCCGTCGGCCGCGCGCGCGCGAGCGTCGTCGAGGAACTCGTGGGCGTCGTGGCGCCCCCCCGCCAGGGCCCAGAACGCCTGGCCGGGCGCGATGCGGCGGCTGTCGGTCGAGATCGCGCGCACCGGATCGGTGCCGCGGCCTTGCGCCAGGGTTCCGCCGCAGGCCTGGGCGAGCTCTCCCCAGGTCATGTTCAAGTCCATGTTATCGGGATACGCGGCGGAGGCGGCGCTTATTTCCCGCCCCTGCCCAAAGCGCGCAGGGCCCGGGCCGCGACCTCGCGGTCGTCGAAGCGCACGGTGCGGTCTTTGAGTATCTGCGCGTTCTCGTGGCCTTTTCCCGCGATGAGCACGATGTCGCCGCTGCGGGCCGCGCGCAGGGCCTCGAGGATGGCCTCGCCGCGGTCCGGCACGATTCTATAATTTTCTCGTCCGGCGCGGCGCATGCCCTCCTCCACGGCGCGCAGAATCTCGAGCGGGTCCTCCCCTCGCGGGTTGTCGGAGGTGGCGACGGCCAGATCGGCCTCGCGGCAGGCCGCCTCGCCCATCGGCGCGCGCTTGCCGGGGTCGCGGTCTCCGCCGCAGCCGAAGACCACGATCAGCCGGCGGTGCGGCAGGCCCTTGAGGTGCCCGAGGACGGCCGCGAGAGACGCCTCCGTGTGGGCGTAGTCCACGAGCACCGCGAAGTCCTGACCCTCCTCGACGGGATCGAGGCGGCCGGGAACCCGCTCCAGGGACTCCAGGCCGCGCACCACGCCGGCCGGCGGCATGCCCAGCTCGAGCGCGGCGGCGGCGGCGGCCAGCGCGTTATGGACGTTGTGGACGCCCGCCAGCTTGAGCGCCACCGGCCAGGCGCGCTCGCCGCGGCGCAGGAGAAAGCGCGTGCCCTTCACGCCCGGCCGCAGCTCGTCGGCGCGGTAGTCCGCGCCCGCCGAGAGCCCGTACGAGACGGCCCGCGGCACCCGGCGCGCGAGCCGCGCGTACGAATCGTCGTCCATGTTGAGCACCGCCGCGCGGCGCTTCTTCGGCGAGGAAGCCTTCTCGAGGAGCTCGAAGAGGCGGGCTTTGGCCTCGAAGTACTCGGCCGGGGTCTTGTGGAAGTCGAGATGGTCGCGCTGCAGGTTGGTGAACACCGCGGCGTCGAAGTGGACCTCCTCGACGCGCTGGGTGGCCAGGGCGTGCGACGAGACCTCCATGGCCACGTGGGTGGCCCCGCCGTCGCGCATGCGCGCGAGCAGGCGGGTCAGCTCGAGCGAGAAGGGGGTGGTGTTGGCGGCCTTCTCCAGCACCTCCCCTCCGAGGCGGTGCGACACCGTGCCCAGGACGCCCGGCCTGCCGCCGCAGGCCGAGATCACGGACTCGAGGAGATAAGTGGTCGTGGTCTTGCCCTTCGTGCCGGTGACGCCGACTACGGTCATCGCGGCCGAAGGGTCGCCGTAGAAGTTGGCCGCGGCCTTCGCCATCGCGGCGAAGACGTCGGGCGCCTGGATCCAGGCCAAGGCGCGCCCGCCGCGGGCCTTGAGCGTCATGGGCGCGGGCGGAGGCGCCAGCTCGCTGAGGACCGCCGCCGCCCCGCGCTCGGCGGCGTCCTTGATGTGGCGGTTGCCGTCGGTGCGAGCCCCGGGCAGCGCGATAAACAGCGCCCCCGCGCCGGCCTGCCGCGAGTCCGAGACGAGCGCGGCGATCTCCGCGTCCGGGGTCCCCCCGGAGTGCGGGACCCCGTCGAGGATCCGGGCGAGCTTCATCTAGCCCCCGCTCTTGAGCAGGGACGGCCGCGGCAGGGACGGCCTCGACGCGGGAGGAGACTTGCGCTTGGCCGGGACGGTGGCGGCGCCCGACGGGATGGCGTCCGCCACGGAGCGGCCGCGCGAGCGCGCCGGCGCCAAAGGCAGCGGCAGCTCGGGCGGGATTCCGCGCAGCGCCAGCATCTGGCGGGCGAGCTTGGCGAACACGGGTCCGGCGACCTCGGAGCCGTAGTGCTTGCCCTGCGGGCTGTCGACCACCACCAGGATCGTGAACTTGGGCGCTCCGACGGGGGCGAAGCCGGCGAAGGAGGAGATGTAGTCCGTGGGCGAGTACTTCCCCGTCGCCGGGTCGAGCTTCTGCGCGGTGCCGGTCTTGCCCGCGACCCGGTAGCCGGGGATCTGCGCGGTGACGCCGGTGCCCTTCTGGACCACGAGCTCGAGCATGGCCTTGAGCGACGCCGCGGTCTCCGGTGTGAAGACGCGCCGCAGCTTGAGCGGCGGCCGCGGCGCCTCGCTCTCCAGGCCCAGCACCAGGCGGGGCTCGAGGAGCTCCCCTCCGTTGGCCACCGCGGAGTAGGCGCCGACCAGCTGCAGGGGCGTGACCGCGAGGCCTTGGCCGAAGGCCGCGTTCGCGAGGCGCACGGGGTCGGTTCGGCCCTCGTCGCCGCCCGGGATCTCGAGGAGGCCCGCGCTCTCGGCGGGAAAGGGGAGCCCCGTCTTGTAGCCGAAGCCGAACAGGCGGCAGTAGCGCAGGAAGGACTTGGGTCCCAGGCGGAGCCCGATCTTGCCGGAGCCGATATTGGAGGAATGCTGGACGATCTCGGGCAGAGTCGAGGGGCCCATGGGCTCGTGGTCCTTGATCGCGACCGACGGGGTGAGCTCCCAGCGGCCGTTCTCGCAGTCGATGCGCTCCTCCGCCGCCACGGCCTTGGACTCGAGGGCGGCCGCGGCCATGACGATCTTAAAGGTGGAGCCGGGCTCGTAGACGTCCTGCACCGCCGCGTTCTTCATCGGGTCCGCCGGGAAGGAGGCCATCGCCAGCAGCTCGCCGTTGGAGGGATCCTGGATCAAGACCATGCCGCGCTTGGCGCGGTACTCGAGCACCGCCTCCCGGATCGCGGAGTCCGCGAAGAACTGGATGTTCCGGTCGAGCGATAGGCGCAGGTTCGAGGGCGCGGGCGCCGCGGCGGCGGCCGGGTCCTCGAGGACGATGGGCTCCCCCGCGACGTCGCGGGTCAGCTCGACCTTGCGCGAGCGGCCGCTCAGGGCGCGGTTGAACTCGAACTCGAGCCCGGAGGCGCCGCCTCCGTCGAGACGGACGGCGCCGAGCACCGGGCGCGCCAGGTCGCCGTTGGGATAAGCCCTCTGCTCGTCCGGCACGATCGCGACGGCGGGGAGCTTCAGCTTGCGCAGGCGGGCGGTCTCCTCATAGCTCATCTTGCGCTTGAGCCAGACGCTGCGGCGGCCCGAGGCGAGCTTCTCCCGGACGACCGCCAGCGGCATCCCGAGAGCGCCGGCCAAGCGGCGGGCGGCGGACTCGGGGTCCTGGAGCAGGTCGCAGTCGACCGTGCTGGACCACGCGGGCAGGGACTGCGCCAGGATGCGGCCCTCGCGGTCGAGGATGCGTCCCCGCGGGATGATCTCCAGCGCCGCGCGCTCCGTGCGGCTCTGGACCTTGCTCTGGAGGCCGGCGTGCCGGACGACCTGGAGGAGTACGAGGCGGCCGGCTACGGGGACGGCCGGCAGGAGGCAGATGGCGGCGCAGATCTGGAGGCGAAGGGCTTGTCGCATGGGTTCCGGAAGCCCCTCATTTTAGCGAACTAGGAGGCTGACCATGCGCGAGTCGTCGGGACGCTGGACCGCGCTCCCCAGGAAGACCAGGGACTCGGGCGTCGGGGGAGCCATGCCCAGCCGCTCCCGCGCGTAGGACTCGAGGCGCTCCGGCGAGCTGAGGCGCTCGAGCTCCATGCGCAGGTAGGCGTTGCGGTCCCGCTGGGACTTGAGCTCCTGCTGCGCCTTGCCCACGGAATAGCCCACCCGCGTGGCCTGAAGCTGCTGCCAGAGGAAGGCGAACAGCATGCAGGCCGCTGCGGTGCCGAAGGTCGCGGTTCGAGTCTTGATCATCGTTGGTTCTAAAAGGAGGGAGGGGCCAGAGGCCCCTCCCTGGAAAGTCGGCGGGCACCCCGCCGAGTAGGTGCCCACCAGATTGGTTCAGCGTTCCCTCCTGATCCCGGGCTTGCCCAGGAACACTCGGCGCCAGACGTAGCCCGCGACCTCCGCGGGAGCGAGCGGCGAGAGGCTGATGACCCTCTGCCGGGAAGACATGAAGTGCGGCCCGTACACGTGCGCGGACAACGCGGCGAGCGCGATGTTCGACGCGCTGAGCATGTTCTGGGTCTTCATGAGCATACCTCCGCCACCCTGAGTTTCGCGCTCCGGGACCGGGGATTGCGGGCGACTTCCTCCGGACCGGGGCACACCGGCGTGCGCACGACCCAGCGGCACTTGCCGCTGTCGACGAAGGACTTGAGAACGTGCTTGACGATGCGGTCCTCGAGGGAGTGGAAGGTGATCACCGCGATCCGCCCCCCCTCCGCCATGAAGGGAAGGACGGACTCGAGGCCGCGGGTCAGGTTCTCGAGCTCCTGGTTCACGGCGATGCGCAGGGCCATGAAGGCGCGGGTGGCCGGATGGAGGCGCCCGGTGCGGCCGATGCGGGACTCGATCAGGGCGGCCAGGTCGCCGGTCGTCTCGAAGGGCTTTTGGGCGCGGGCGGAGACGATCCAGCGGGCGATGCGGCCCGCCGCGGGCTCCTCGCCGTACTCGCGCAGGAGGAGCTCGATCTGCTCGACGGGCCACTCGTTGACGATCCGCGCCGCGGTGAGCGGGCTTTGCTGGTCGAGGCGCATGTCGAGGGGTCCCGGGCGCGCGATGGAGAAGCCGCGCTCCGGCTTGTCGAGCTGCAGGGAGGAGACGCCCAGGTCGAAGAGCGCTCCGGCCAGCTTGCGGCTCTCCCCCGCCAAAATGTGGCCCAGGGCCCGGAAGTTCGAGCGGATCAGCCGGAATCTTCCGGCGTAGGGCGCGAGACGCCGCTGGGCGGTCTCGAGCGCCTCGGGATCCACGTCCGTTCCGATGAGGCGTCCATGGGCCGATAGCGTGCGCAGCACCGCCTCGGCGTGCCCGCCGAGGCCGGTGGTGGCGTCGAGGTAGAGGCCGTCCCTGTCCGTGACCAGGTTCTGGAGGGTCTCGTTCAGGAGGACGGGCTCGTGGGTGTAGTCCATGTCGAAAGTCTCCGTGGACAGCTCCGGAGCGTCGAGGAGGAGGGCGCTCACAGGTCGATGTCCTTGGCCAAGGCGGCCATCGCGGCGGGCGCGTCCTTCTTCTTGTAGGAGTTCCAGCGCGACTGGTCCCAGATCTCGGCCTTGTCCCCCGCCCCGATGATGACGACGTCCTTGGAGAGGGCCGCGTGATCCTTGAGGCTCTG